>JAEUQQ010000635.1 GCA_016789685.1 Acidobacteriota bacterium
CTCGCGCGATGCCGCGGCAACGACTACGGCATTTGTCAGGCAGGCGGGCATCTACACCGGGGCGCACGAGGCGCACCTCAATGCCTACCAGTTGTTCGTCGAGCGTTCGCTGCAGTTGCTGTCGCCCACGGGACGGCTGGGAATGGTCGTGCCGTGGGGGCTGCTCGCCGACCAGGGCGCGGGTGCCACCCGCGTCGCGCTCTTCGACCGCTGCCGCATCGACGCGGTCGTCGGGTTCGACAACCGCCGCGGGGTGTTTGCCATCCACCGGAGCGTGCGCTTTGCCCTCGTGACCGCCGCAGCCGGCGGACGGACCGATCGCGTGCCCGCCAGGTTCGGCGAACGCACGACCGATGGCATCGAGCGTGTGCCGGCGACGGGGTGCGCGCCCAGCGACTTCCCGCTCGTGTTCACGCGCGAGAGCCTGCTCGACCTCTCAGGCCCGTCGCGCGCGCTGCCCCACGTCGAGTCGCGCGAAGACCTCGCCGTGCTCGAGCGCCTCTCGGCGGCGTTTCCCGCGCTGTCGTCGGCTGACGGGTGGGGTCTCACCTTCGGCCGCGAGTTCAACGCGACCGACGACGCCGCGCTGTTCAACGGCAACAGGCACCAGTGGCCGGTCATCGAGGGCAAGCACATCGCACCGTTCTCGGTCGATGCCGCAGCGGCGACGCTGTTCGTCGACCCCGCCGTCGTTCGCGCACGGCTCGGCCGGATCCCGACCATCGGGCACGATCGTCTCGCCTATCGTGACGTCGCCTCGTCGACCAACCGCCTGACGTTGATTGCGGCCATCGTGCCCGCCCAGGCGGTCACCACGCACACGCTGTTCTGCTCTCGCGTGCGGCTCGACGCCGACGCGCAGTGGGTGGTCTGCGCGCTGCTCAACAGTCTCGTCGCAAACTGGCTCGTCAGGCGATGGGTCAGCACGCATGTGACGACGGCGATCGTGCAGCGGCTGCCGGTCCCGGTCGTGCCAGCCAGCGACCGGGCCTTCGGCGAACTCGCGCGGCTCGCACGGCGGTGCGCGGACGACGGGGTGGGCTCTGCCACGTGGACCGCGTTGCAGGAGGCGACCCGACGGGCATACGGGCTCGGCGACGATGCGTGGCAGCACGTGCGGAAGGACTTCGCGTGGCTGCCCGGGGGCCCCGGGCGGCGCTGACGCACCACCTCCGGCGTTGGCCATCGGCCCGGCCGCGCAGGTTCGGGCCTCTGGCAGCCCCCGGTCACAGGATGGCGATATAGTTGGCCGCGCGACATGCCCAACTACGGATTCGCCATCGACCTCCGCAAGTGCATCGGCTGCCATGCCTGCAGCATCGCCTGCAAGGCCGAACACGACGTGCCGATCGGCGTCAACCGGTGCTGGGTCAAGACCGTCGAGAAGGGCACGTTCCCCGACACGCGGCGGCTGTTCCTGCCGGTGCTGTGCAACCAGTGCGACAACGCGCCCTGCGTCAAGATCTGCCCCACCAACGCGCTCTACAAGCGCCGCGATGGCATCGTCGACCTCAACGGTGACTCGTGCATCGGGTGCCGGTCGTGCATGAACGCGTGCCCCTACGACCAGCTCTTCATCGATCCCGACACGCGGACGGCCGAGAAGTGCAACTTCTGCGCGAATCGCGTCGAGCAGGAACTGCTGCCCGCCTGCGTCATCGTGTGTCCGACCCAGTGCCGGATCTTCGGTGACCTCAACGACCCCGCCAGCGAGGTCTCGCGCATCGTCGCGCGCGAGTCGACGACCGTCCGCAAACCTGAAAAAGACACGCTGCCCAAGATCTTCTACGTCGGCGCCGACGACGCGATCCTGCGCCCGGAGGTGGCGGCCAGGCCCCTGATGTTCAGGGAGGGCCAGGTCATCCTCAGGCCGATCGGCGCGCCGGATCCCATTCCCGGTGACCCCGGGGCGCCGCGGGTCGACTACGACGTGCCGCACAAGCAGGCCTGGGGTCACGACCTCGTCGCCTACCTGTTCGCGAAAGGCGTCGCCACGGGGGCCCTCTTCCTTGCGGCGGTGCTCGCGCTCCTGGGGCACGGCGGCTCGCTCGTGCACGTCGTCGCGCCGATCATCTCGGTCGTCTTTGGTGCGCTCACGGCTTTCGTTCTCGTGATCGATCTCGAGCGCCCCGAGCGGTTCTACTACATCCTCACACGGTCGAACTGGCGCTCGTGGCTCGTGTGGGGCGCGTGGTTCCTCACGGCGCACGGGGTGCTGTCGGTGCTGTGGGTCGTCGCGTGGCTCTTCGGGCTCGACGGCCTGCGACGGCTGATCCTGGTGCCGTCGCTGGTCGCGTCGGTGCTCGCCACCGGCTACACCGGCTTCCTGTTCGCGCAGGGACTCGCACGCGACCTGTGGCAGGGTCCCTCGGCGACGATCGACCTGCTGGCGCAGGCGGCGGCCGCTGGCGCGGGCATCCTGCTCATCGCCGGCGTGCCCTTCGGGCTGGTCGATGCCGCGGTCCTGCGGCTGCTGAGCCTGGTCCTGGGGATCTCGCTGTCGGCACACGTGGTGATCCTCGTGGTCGAACACGTGCTGACGCCGCACGCGACGCGGCACCACGAACTCGCCGCGCGCACGATCGTGCGGGGCCCGTTCGCGACGCTGTTCTGGGGCGGCGCCGTGCTCGTGGGCGGCATCCTGCCCGCGGCCGTGTCGCTGGCCGCGCCTGCCGCCACGACGCCAATCGTCGCGGCCGCGTTCCTCGCGCTCGCGGGGGGCCTCGCGTGGGAGTACATCTGGGTCGAGGCGGGGCAGTCGGTCCCGAACTCGTAGAGGCGATTCGAGAGAGACGATGGAATTCAAGTCACATCCCGACCCGTCCACGTGGGACGACCACGTCGAGTTCGAGTCGCGCAGCTGGCCGAAGAAGGAACGCCGGCGCTACTGGATCGTCCCGAGCATCTGCTTCAACTGCGAGTCGGCGTGCGGGTTGATCGCGTACGTCGACAAGGAGACGCTCGACGTCCGGAAGGTCGAGGGCAACCCGCTGCATCCGGGGTCTCGTGGGCGCACCTGCGCCAAGGGCGTCGTCACGCCAAACCAGCTCGAAGACCCGGATCGCGTGCTGTTCCCGCTCAAGCGGGTGGGCGAGCGGGGCGGCGGCCAGTGGGAGCGTGTCAGCTGGGATGCCGCGCTCGACGACATCGCCGCACGGCTGCGCGCCGCGATCATCGAGGGCCGTCGTCACGAAGTGATGTACCACGTCGGGCGGCCCGGCGAAGACGGCTACGCCACGCGCGTCGTGCAGTCATGGGGCCTTGACGGCCACAACAGCCACACCAATGTGTGCTCGTCGTCTGCACGCGTCGGGCACTTCCTGTGGACGGGCGCCGATCGCCCGTCGCCCGACTATGCCCACGCGCAGACGATCCTGCTGCTGTCGTCACACCTCGAGTCTGGGCACTACTTCAATCCGCACGCGCAGCGCATCATCGAGGGCCAGGCGGCTGGCGCGACGCTGATCGTCGTCGATCCGCGCCTGTCGAACACGTCGGCCAAGTCGAACCTGTGGCTGCCCGCCTACTCGGGAACCGAGGGAGCGCTGCTGCTCGCGTTCGCGCGCATCCTGCTCGACGAAGACATGGTCGATCACGAATCGGTGCGGCGCTGGGTCGACTGGCGCACGTACCTGGAGCGCGAGCGGCCCGAACTCCCGGTCACCTACGAGAGCTTCATCGCCGCCTTGAAGGATCAGTACGACGCGTTCACGCCGGAGTATGCGGCCGAAGAGACGGGGCTCGACCCGGCGACGATCATCGAGGCCGCGCGGGCGATCGGGCGCGCCCGCGGGCGCTTCTCGACGCACAGCTGGCGCGCCGCGGCAGCCGGCAACCTCTGGGGGTGGCAGATCACGCGCTGCCTGTACCTGCTCGTCGTCCTGACGGGCAGCGTCGGGACGAAGGGCGGCGTCAACCTGCACGCGTCGAACAAGTTCGTCCCGAAGCCGCACACGACGCCCCCGCCGCCCGAGTACTGGAACGAGCTGCTCTTCCCCCGCGAGTTCCCGCTGGCGTTCCACGAGGCGAGCTTCCTGCTGCCGCACTTCCTCAAGGAGGGGCGCGGCACGCTCGATGTCTACTTCACGCGGGTCTACAACCCGCTGTGGACGAATCCCGACGGCTTCACGTGGATGGAGGTGCTCTCTGACCCGTCGAAGATTGGCCTGCACGTCGCGCTGACGCCAACGTGGAGCGAGACGGCGTGGTTTGCCGACTACATCCTGCCGATGGGGCTCGGCACCGAGCGCCACGACACGATGAGCCAGGAGACACACGCCGCGAAGTGGCTCGGCTTCCGCCAGCCCGTGCTGCGCGTGGCGCGCGAGAAGCGTGGCGATCCGGTCGAGCGCACGTACGACGCGAATCCCGGCGAGGTCTGGGAAGAGAGCGAGATGTGGATCGAGCTCAGCTGGCGCATCGATCCCGACGGCTCGCTCGGCATCCGCCAGCACTTCGAGTCGCCATATCGCCAGGGCGAGAAGATCCACGTCGAGGAGTACTACCGGTGGATGTTCGAGCACTCGGTGCCCGGGCTGCCAGACGCGGCCAGGGCCAAGGGCCAGACGCCGCTCGACTACATGCGCGCGCACGGCGTGTTCAAGGTCGAGGACCACGTCTACGCGCCGCACGCGCGCGCCCTCACCGACGCCGAACTCGTGCTCTCGACGGTTGATGCGCGCGACGTGGTCTACAAGGACGGCAAGGCCATCGGCGTGATGATCGACGGCGTGGCGCGCGTGGGCTTCAACACGCCGTCGCGCAAGCTCGAGTTCTACTCGACGACGCTCGTCGACTGGGGCTGGCCCGAGCACGCCATCCCGCGCTACGTGCCGGGGCACGTGCACTGGCGCACGCTCGACCGCGCGCAGGGGGAGTTCGACCTCCTGCCGAACTTCCGCCTGCCCACGCTCATCCACACGCGCGGCGCCGTGAAGGGCCTGTACGAGATCTCGCACAACAACCCGCTGTGGATCGCGACGGGCGATGCGACGAAGTTCGGCATCGCGACGGGTGACCTGGTCAAGGTGCACACGCGCATCGGCTACTTCGTGACGCGTGCGTGGGTCACCGAGGGCATCAGGCCGGGCATCCTCGGCATGTCGCATCACCTCGGCCGCTGGCGCCTCCACGAGGACCAGGGCGGCGCGCGCTGCGCGTCGTCGCTGGTCAGGATCGTGAAGGACGGCGCGACGGTGCGCATGACCCAGGTGCATGGCGCACAACCGTTCGCGAGCAACGATCCAGACAGCGGGCGCGTGTGGTGGAGCGAGGTCGGCGTCCACCAGAACCTCACGTTCCCGGTGCAGCCGGATCCGGTGAGCGGGATGCACTGCTGGCACCAGCGCGTGCGGATCGAGAAGGCCGGCCCCACCGACAACTACGGCGACATCGTCGTCGACACGGACAAGTCGCACGCGGTGTACAAGGAGTGGATGGCAAACACACGGCCCGCACCTGGCCCCGACGGCACGCGGCGGCCGGCCTGGTTCGATCGGCCGCTCAGGCCAACGCCCGAGGCGTACAAGATCCCGTAGGGGCGCATCATGATGCGCCCCTCCGTACGGCACAGGTGAACGACCGGCAACACCCGCACGCCACGCGAACACGGCCCCGTAGGGGCGCATCATGATGCGCCCCTACGCCGGAGGCGCGAACTCCCGGGATTCTCAGGACGGCTCCCCGCGCGCGCGGTTTCACCGGCCGCCGGCCTTGACCGCGGCACCGTAGCGGAACGACACTCGCCGCGTCATGCAGGCCACGCCTTCGCGCTCTCGCTTGTCAGTCACCGTCCTCGCCTTCCTGGCTGCCATCGCACTTCCCGTCATCACCGTGGCCGCCGACGTCCCCGAGTGGGAGACGCCTGCCATCAACGCGGTGAACCGGCTGCCCGCGCACGCGCGCGTGGTGCCGTTCCCCGGCGAACGGCTCGCCGCAACGCGAGACGTGACGAAGTCGCCGTGGTACCGGTCGCTCAACGGCACATGGAAGTTCCGGTGGTCGCCGACGCCTGACGCGCGGCCACAGACCTTCCACACGACGATGTTCGACGACTCCGGGTGGGGCACGATTCCCGTTCCCGCCAACATCGAGCTGCACGGACACGGGGTGCCGATCTACGTGAACTGGACGTACTCGTGGGGCACGCCGACGCCGCCGCTCGTGCCGCGCGACGTGAACGCCGTGGGCTCGTATCGCACGACGTTCGACGTCCCGGCGTCGTGGGACGGCCGGAGGATCGTGCTGACGTTCGACGGTGTGAACTCCGCGTACTACGTGTGGGTCAACGGCACGAAGGTGGGCTACAGCGAAGACAGCCGGCTGCCAGCCGACTTCGACATCACGACGCTCGTGACGCCTGGCCGCAACGTGCTCGCGGTCGAGGTCTACCGCTACTCCGACGGCTCGTACCTCGAATGCCAGGACTTCTGGCGCCTGTCGGGGATCTTCCGCAATGTCTCACTCTGGTCGACGGCGAAGGTCCACGTGCGCGATGTGCGCGTGACGACCGATCTCGATGCCGCGTACCGCGACGCGACGCTGGGGATTGCCGTGGCCGTGAAGAACGACGGCACCGCCGACGCGCCCGTCTCGGTCGAGGCCATCCTGCGCGACGCCACCGGCGCGCTCGTCGGCCAGGCCTCGGCGTCGATCGCGCGTGTGGCCCCGGGCTCCGAAGCCACCGTGAACGTCGCGTACGCGGCAGCGAACCCGCGCAAGTGGACCGCCGAGACACCGTACCTCTACCAGCTGTCAATCGTGCTGAAGGACGCCAGCGGACAAGTCACGAGCGTCGTACCGTGGCGCGTCGGGTTCCGCGAGGTCGAGATCAGGAACGCCCGGCTGCTCGTCAACGGCCGTCCGATCCTGATTCGCGGCGTCAACCGCCACGAGCACGAGCCAGACACGGGCCAGGTGGTGACGCGCGCCCTGATGATCCGCGACATCGAGTTGATGAAGCAGCACAACTTCAACCTCGTCCGCACGTCGCACTACCCGAACGTACAGGAGTGGTACGACCTGTGCGACGAATACGGCCTCTACGTCATCAACGAGGCCAACGTCGAATCGCACGGCCTCGGGTACAACCTCGACCGGACGCTCGGCAACAACCCCGCGTGGGAGCTCGCCCACGTCGAACGGAACACGCGGATGGTCGAGACATTTGCCAACCACCCCTCGGTGATCATCTGGTCGATGGGGAACGAGGCGGGCGACGGGGTGAACTTCCAGGCGGCATCGGCGGCGGTTCATGCGGCTGATCCGACGCGCCCGATCCACTACGAGCGTGCCGACCGCGGCGCGCACGTCGATCTCGTCAGCCACATGTACACGCCTCCCGGAGAGATCGCGACCGAGGCACGAGAACCCGACCCGCGCCCGCTCATGCTCTGCGAGTACTCGCACGCGATGGGCAACAGCAACGGTAACTTCGCGAAATACTGGGACGCGTTCAAGGCCGACACGCGCCTCATCGGTGGTGCGATCTGGGACTGGGTCGACCAGGGCCTCACCAAGCCCATCCCGGCGCAGTACGTGCTCGAGGACAGGAGCCCCTCGAAACTCCAGGCCCGCTTCTTCGGCTACATTGACCCACACGACGGCCCGGAGGGGTACTTCACGCTCCCTGACGCGGCCGCACTCGACCTGACCCGCGCCGTCACCGTTGGCGCGCGCGTCTTCCCCGTGCCCATCGTCACAGGCGCCGCGTATCCGCATGTCGTGCGGCACCAGCCGATCGTGTCGAAGGGCGAGCACGGGTACGAGCTGAAACAGGACGGCGAGGAACTGCAGTTCCGGTTCACGCCGTCGGGCGGCGGCACACCCGTCGTCGCGCGGGCCCCGGTGCCCCCGGGGTGGTACGGCACGTGGCACGACATTGCCGGCACGTACGACGGGCGCGAGGCGCGGCTCTACCTCGACGGCCGGCTCGTCGCGCTCGTGGCGTTCACCGGGGCGATGAGCGCGGGGCACTACCCCGTCAACGTGCGACGCAACCCAGACCGCATCGACTATCGATCGCCCACCCGCGTGCGCGAGGTCAGGATCCACGACCGTGCCCTCGGCGCGCAGGAACTGACGACGCCTCGCACGACGGCTGGACTCGTCCTGTGGCTCGACACGGCAGACGTACGCGAGGTTCCCGCAGCGACACGCGGCACCTTCCTCGCCTATGGCGGCGACTTCGGCCCACCGCGAACCCCGTCAGATGAGAACTTCAACCAGAACGGCGTGGTGTCTGCGGATCGTACGCCGCATCCGGCACTCGCCGAGATCAGGAAGCACCAGCAACCCGTCGCCGTGACGGCCATCTCTGCCGAGCAGGGCATCGTCGACATCACGAACTGGTTCGATCACGCCGTGCTCGACGCGATGCTGATGGGTTCGTGGACGCTCAAGGCCGACGACCGCGTGATCGGGTCGGGTGCGCTGCCCTCGCTCGCCCTCGCACCGCGCGAGACGCGGCGGGTCACGCTGCCACTTCCGGCGATCGCGGCAGCGCCAGGCGTCGCATACTGGCTCGACGTCACGTTTGCCCTGCGGCACGACATGCCATGGGCGAAGGCCGGGCACGAGATGGCCTGGGAGCAGTTCGAGCTGCGCGGCCTGGCACGACCGGCCGCACCCAGTGATGCATCCCGAACGAGTCCCCTCACGCTGCGCGACGACGCGGGACGCATCAGCGTCGCGGGCGCGAACGTCACCGTGGCGATCGACAAGGCGACGGGCCTCGTCGTTTCGCTCGCGTCGAAGGGGCGCGAACTGCTGGCGGCACCGCTGGCTCCAGACTTCTGGCGCGCCCCGGTCGACAACGATCGTGGCAACGACCTGCCGCGACTGAGCGGCGTGTGGAGGCAGGCCGGTGCCTCGTTCAGGCCTCGCGACGTGCGGGTCGAGCAACCCGGCACGGGTGTGGTCCGCATCACGGCCGCGGGCGAACTCACCGCCATCGGCGCGGGCTACACGCTCACCTACACCATCCACGGATCAGGCGACGTCATCATCGACGCCACTTACGATGCCGGCGCGAAGATCCTGCCAGAGATTCCCCGGTTCGGACTGCGCACACAGCTCGTGGCTGGCGTCGATCGCATGACCTGGTACGGTCCGGGCCCCGAAGAGACCTATACCGACAGGCGGGCGCTTCGCGTGGGCGTTTACGCATCGGCCGTCGACGCGCAGTTCTTCCGGTACTCGCAGCCGCAGGAGGCCGGCAATCACGTCGGGGTGCGCTGGATGGCGCTGACGAACGGCACCGGTGTCGGCCTGCTCGCGTCGGGGTTCCCGGAACTCAGCGCGAGCGCGACGCGTTACGCCACGAGCGACGTCGAGGCGGCGGCGCACCATCATGAACTGTCGCCGCTGCCGGGCGTGCAGCTCAACCTCGACCTCGCGCAGCGAGGCGTCGGCGGAGACGACAGCTGGGGCGCGATGCCGCACCCCGAGTACCGGCTGCGTGCGCCGTCTTACAGCTATCGGGTCAGGCTGCGGCCGTTCGACGCGGCAACGGAGTCGCCGATGGCGCTGCATCGTGTGTTCGTGCCCTGAGCCATCACCAGGCGCGGAATGGCCCTCGGATCTGCGCAGGCTCACGGCTTCGCCGCCTGCTCCGCCTGCACGACGTCCCACGCCACCTGCAGCAGCGCCCTGGCCGTGGCAGGAGGAAGATCGACCAACGGAACGCGCAGGCGCGTGTCGGGTACACCCTCGTCGGAGATTGGCCGCCCGTAGATGGTGGCCGGCGCCATGCGCGGATCGCGGCCGGTGATCGTTGCGTAGATCACTGCCGCCGCAAGGTACGACCCCGCGGCGGTCGGGTGGGAACCGTCGTAGGTGATCAGGTCGAGCGTGTAGAGGCGGCGGTGCGCCTCGGCGAACGCAAGGCCCACGGGGGCGACGGGGATCTTCAGTTCGGCACCGATGTCGCGGTAGGCCCTGGCCAGGCCGGTGATGATCTCTGGCGCGTCACGGCGGGCCCACGTCATGTAGAGCACGGGCGACGCGCCCGTCGCGCGCACGCGTGCCGCCAGCTCGCGCACGGCGATCTCGAACTGGTTGTTGTTGCCGAGGACGATCCTGCCGCCGGAGATCGAACCTCCGAGCAGGCTCTGCTCCTGCAGCACCACCACATCCCACGCCTGAGCCTCGATGGCGTCGGCTCGCTTCGTCTCGATGTGCGAACGCAGCGTGGCACCTCCGCGCAACTGGAAGCCTGGCACGATCCGTGGCCCCTGGGGATCGGCCTCCGCGATCGCCGCGACGATGTCGCCGAGGTTGTTGAAGTAGGTGTAGCTGTTGCCGATGAAGAGCACGTCGGTGGTCGTCGTCTGCGGCGCCGCGGGCTGGGCCAGGACCGGTGCAGGCGACCACATGACCACGCACGCGGCCACGGCGATCGCCACGCCCGGCCACAGCCGTGGGCGGAGGCGGGGCATACGGCGGGCCAGGCGTGCGGCAGGGGCAGTCCGAAGCGTCGTCATCGCTCTCTCGTCTCCTGGTGCAGATGTCGGCGGATGGCGCCGAAGGTGTCGCTCCAGCCCATTTCACACGCCGTGTAGAACGCGTCGGCACTGCTGTCGCACGGGAACCCCGCCTGCGTGACCCGCAGCGTCGCGCCGTCTGGATGCGGCGCCACGAGGAACTCGGTCACGAAGTCGGCGGTGAAGGGCAGGGGACCAGACGACGCGCGGTAGTGGTAGTCGGCGAGCACCATGCGGTGCGGCGGCTCGAACGTCTTGATGATGGCCGTCGTGACATAGTCGGGCGCATCCTCGTCACCCCAGAGCGCCGCCC
>JAEUQQ010000636.1 GCA_016789685.1 Acidobacteriota bacterium
GGGCCCCTCGATGATCTCGAGCGGCCGCGGGTACTGGGCACGCGCCTCGTCGAGGTCGGCCTCGAGGAAGTCGAGCACGCCGTGGACCAGGGCGTGCGACAGGCGCTGCTCGACGGCGAGCCCGCGCCACGCCAGATCGACGGCCTTCTTCCTGCCGTCGCCCTTGACGTGCCCGGCGAACTCCACGAGGCGCTCGGTGGCGTCGGGACGCCGGTCGAACAGGACGTCCTCGACGCGCACCAGCAGGTCGGCCGGGATGTCCTCGTACACCGCCAGCTGGCCGGCGTTGACGATCCCCATGTCGAGGCCGGCCTTGATGGCGTGGAAGAGGAACGCCGAGTGCATGGCCTCGCGCACGGTGTCGTTGCCGCGGAACGAGAACGACAGGTTGCTGATGCCGCCGCTCACCCGGGCGCCCGGGCAGGCCTGCTTGATGATCCGCGTCGCGTCGATGAAGTGCTTGGCGTAGGCGTTGTGATCCTCGATGCCGGTCGCGACGGCCAGCACGTTCGGGTCGAAGATGATGTCGTGCGGATCGATGTCGAGCCGCTCGCGCAGCAGCCGGTACGCGCGCTGGCAGATGCCCACCTTCCGCTCGACGGTGTCGGCCTGGCCCGACTCGTCGAAGGCCATCACGACCATGCCCGCCCCGTAACGGCGCACGAGCGCGGCGCGCCTGAGGAACTCGTCCTCGCCGTCCTTGAGGCTGATCGAGTTGACGATGGGTTTGCCCTGGACGCACTTCAGGCCGGCCTCGAGCACCGTCCACTTCGAGCTGTCGATCATGAACGGCACGCGCGCCACCTCTGGCTCGGTCGCCAGCAGGTTGAGGAACGTGGTCATGGCCTGCTCGGAGTCGAGCATGCCTTCGTCCATGTTGACGTCGAGGATGTTGGCGCCATTGCGCACCTGGTCGACCGCCACCGCGGCCGCGGCAGCGTAGTCGCCGGCCTTGACGAGCTTGGCGAAGCGCGCCGACCCTGTCACGTTGGTCCGCTCGCCGATCATCTGGAAGTTGGCGTCGGGACGCAGCGTCAGTGTCTCGAGCCCGGCAAAGCGGGCGTGCGCCTTTTCGACGTGCGGCACCTGGCGGGGGCGCAGCGACGACGTCGCAGCGGCGATCGCCTCGACGTGGGCGGGCGTCGTGCCGCAACAGCCGCCGACGATGTTGAGGAATCCCGCGGTCGCGAACTCCGCCAGGTCGGCCGCCATCATCGCGGGGGTTTCGTCGTACCCGCCGAACGCGTTCGGCAGCCCCGCGTTCGGATAGCAGCTCACGTAGCAGTCGGCAATCGCCGACAACTCGGCGAGGTACGGCCGCATGTCGCGCGCGCCGAGGGCGCAATTGATGCCGATCGAAAACGGCGCCGCATGCGCGACGGTCACCCAGAACGCGTCGATCGTCTGCCCGGCCAGGGTGCGGCCGCTGCGATCGGTGACCGTGAGCGAGATCATGAGCGGGACGTCGGTGCCCGTCTCCTCGCGCAGTTCCGAGAGCGCCACCAGGCCGGCCTTGACGTTCAGGGCGTCGATGCAGGTTTCGAAGAGCACCAGGTCGGCGCCGCCATCGATCAGGCCCCGCAACTGCGTCTTGAAGGCGTCGCGCATCTGGTCGAACGTCACGCTGCGCGACGCGGCGTCGTTCACGTCGGGCGAGATCGACAGCGTACGGTTGGTCGGGCCGATCGACCCGGCGACGAACCTGGGCCGGTCGGGGGTCCGGGCGGTCCACTCGGCCGCCACCCGCCTGGCCAGGCGGGCACCCTCGAGATTCAGCTCGTAGACGACGTCCTCGAGGGCGTAGTCGGCCTGCGAGATGGCGTTGCTGCTGAACGTGTTGGTCTCGACAATGTCCGCGCCGGCCGCGAAGTAGCGGCCGTGGATGCCGGCGATGATCTCGGGCTGGGTCAGGACGAGGAGGTCGTTGTTGCCCTTGAGGTCGGCTCGGTGCCCCGCGAACCGGGCGCCACGGAAGTCGGCCTCGGTCAGGCCGTGCTGCTGGATCAGCGACCCCATGCCCCCGTCGAGCACCAGGATGCGTTCGCGAAGGAGCCGTTCGAGCGTCTGCCGTGTCGTCGTCATGCCTGCCTGCCGGCGCGCACGCGGGCGCGCGTGTTGGAGTTCGTGGGAACCGACGGCCTACGGCCGCTGGCCACCAGCACCGTGAACGGATCGCCCCGGTGGTGGGCGCCCACGTCGACACGGGCGTCGCGGAAGCCCGCGTCAGCGATCAGCCGTCGCAGGTCCTCATCGTCGAAGCCGAGCCAGTGATCGCCGAGCTTGTCACGCGTCCACGCCTGGTCGTGGCTGCGCAGATCGAGCACGAGCAGGCTCCCTCCCGGCACGAGGACGCGATGCGCCTCGCGAAGCGCCCGCGCGGGATCCGCGGCGTGGTGCAGGGCCTGCGCCAGCAGGGCCACGTCGATGGTGGCGTCACCGAGCGGCAGCGCCTCGAGCACCCCGCGCTTCCACACGACGTTGTGGATGTCGTGCTTCCGCGCCAGCTGGCGGGCGGCCTTGAGGGCGGTGGCCGACGCATCGACGGCGACGACTTCACGCGCCCAGCGGGCCGCCTCGACGGTGAGGTAGCCCTCGCCGCAGGCGAAGTCGCCGACGCGCACCGACGGCAGCAGGTGGCCGAGCGCCCGCGCCCACGCGGCCCAGCTGCGGCCGGGCATCAGTTCGCGATTCTCGGCGCAGGGGTGCGCGAACTGCTCCTTGCGCACGCGCAGCACCTCGAGCAGCCGGGCGTCGTCGGCGCGCGTGATGGCGTTGGCGTGGGCGATGAGGCGGGCGTCGAGCCACGGCCAGATGTCGGCGTTCTCGCCGTCGCGCACCGCCTGGTAGTAGGCGAAGCCGGCGTCGCGGCGTTCCTCGACGAGCCCGGCGTCGCGCAGCAGGCCGAGATGACGCGACACGCCCGACTGCGCGAGGCCCAGGATGGACGTCAGTTCGGTCACGTTCAGGCGCTCGCGCCCGAGCAGCCGGAGGATCCGGAGGCGGGCGTCGTCGCCCAGGAGGCGGCCGAGGGCCGCGAGATCGTTCACATCAATGAATCTACACGCATTGATTCATTCATACAAGCTATGGGGCGGCATACCGCTCGCGGATGCGGGGGATCAGGTACTCGTCGACCGCCCGCGCGAAGTCGTAGGCCGGGGCGAAGCCCCAGTCGCGGCGCGCCGCCGAGTCGTCCACGTCCTCGGGCCAGCT
>JAEUQQ010000658.1 GCA_016789685.1 Acidobacteriota bacterium
GCTTCGTGCAACTGTAGGCCTCGCCGCCGCCTTGCCGCGCGATCGCGCAGGTCCAGCGGGCGTTCTGCGCGGCGAAGGTGATCGCCTGCTCGTTGTCGGTGAACCGCACCTCGCCGAATGGCAGCTTCAGCGCCGTGGCACCGCGCGCCCCGGCCTTGTTGATGGCATCGGCGAGCGCCGCGTGGTCGAACGCGGGCCGCTTCTGCCTGGTGTCGGCGTCGAACACGACGAACTCGTGGCCGCCGGTCACCGACTTCCGGTAGACGAAGCGGTGCGTCTTGCCGATCCACGCGCCCGGTGAGGCCTGGTTGACGACGAGCGGCGGCAGCGTGTCGCGCAGCGACAGGGCGCGCGTGTAGTCGGCAGCGGTCTGGGCGGGCGCGGCGGTGGGCAGCAGGACGATCGCGACGGCGATCAGGCGACGACGCATGGGCATGACCTCTGGGCCCGGATTGTAGCCGCGCTGCGCCGGTCCCTCCGCCTGCGATCGTCATCCAGGCCTGATCAGGCGTGAGTGCGGGCACCGCCCCAGAGCAGCGCCAGGTCGATCGGCAGCTCCTCGAAGGGTTCGACCTCGACCGTGACGTCGCCCGAGTGCAGCGCGAGGCGGGTCCAGGCGCCCGCGTCGCACCGGAGTGCGTCGAGCGTGCGTTCCCGCGGATCGACGAACCAGGCGAACCCAACGCCGTGCTCGGCGTAGGCGCGCAGCTTTCCGCCGCGGTCGAGCCGCTCGGTCGAGGGCGACAGCACCTCGCAGATCCAGTCGGGCGGCAGCGTGAAGTAGGCGATCTGCGGCAGGTGCGGCAAGCGCGTGCGTCGCCATCCGGCCACGTCGGGCACGAGAACCTGCGGCCCGAGGTGGAGCTCAGGCTCGGCGAGGATGTGCCAGCCGCCCGGACTCGGACGCCCGAAGTCGAACGCCGGCATGAGCAGCGCCAGCGCCGACGAACTGGCCCTGGCATGGCGCGGCGCCGGCCGGGGCGACGTCCAGAGTTCGCCATCGACGATCTCGGCGACGAGGATGTCGGGGACGGCGAGCAGGTCGTCGTAGGTGGCAGGACGTCCGAGATCGACTCGTGGCATGGGCAGCATCATGCGCGACGGCTGTGCAGGCGCCGTGCCGCACAACGGTCACGCGAATGTGGCGGAATTCGACGGGCTCTGGCCTTCCCCAGCATCAGCCGTCGTCAACGCGTGGTTCCGCTGCATCCAGGCGGTTCCGCGTCTTCCTCCGCGTCAGGGACGACGATGGCATCGTCGGGGAGCGGAAGGCAAGAGCGGGAAGGGCGGCTACATGGCCGGAAGGCCGAGGCTGACCAGGTAGTTGAAGGTGTCGTCATAGAACGACGGCTCCCTGGTGGGATCCGAGGCGTCGCCGGGAGGGATGAAAATCGCCATTCCCTGCCGCGCTCGGGTCAGCAGGACGCGGTAGGCGTTCAACTGGTAGCGCTTCCTGGCGTCCTTCTTGATCGACTCCCATCGCGCCCCCCGGAACGAATGGTGCCGCCAGCCTCGCCGATGAAAGCGCAGGTCGGCATCCCAGGCGACGCAGGCCCAGTCGACTTCGAGCCCCTGGATCTGGAACTCGGTGGCCGCGTCCTCGAGATAGTCACTTGACCGGGTGTCGTCGCGATCCGCAAGGAACCAGTGCACCGGATCGACGCTGACCCTGAGGTCGATGGCGTGGGGCTTCAGCCTGAGCGCCTGTGACGAGGCAACCAACCCGACGCGTTCGTTTCCTCTGGCCTGAGCGCGCAGCCATGATCGGGCCATCGCCAGACTCCTGGTTACCACCATGGGGTAGGTCTTCGACACCTCCGTTGCCAGCGTCTGTGCGCTCGCGGCGTCGCAATCAAGCAGTGCCTTGACGAACGCCGACACACGCTCCGACCGGAACGAGCGCATCGAGGTCGCCAGATGCAGGCGGTCGTCGTCGAGCACACGGCGCCCGGCACGTGCGGACTGCAGCGCCCCGTCTGCTGCGTACTCGGAATCGGTCAGGTGCGGGGAGACGTAGGCCTGCCAGTTAGGAAAGCGCTCCACGATCGCGGTCAGCCACTCGGAAATGCCCGCTTCGCCGTCATGGATCTCCTGCCCACCTCCGACGAGGCACACAATGACCGCCCACCCGGGATGCCTGTCGAGGTACGAGATCAGGAAGGCTGGCTCCGAGTAGGCGAACTCCGGAATGCCCTTACGGCGCTTCATGAAACTGGCGGTCTTCGCGTGATCCCAGGCACGCTGGGCCTCGTCGAAGATGACGACGTGGTCGTACGGCGCAGCAGCCGTGCGCACGCCCTCGTCGCGAAAGTGGTGGACGTTCTGGATGAACGGTTTCACCTTCTGTCGAACGGCGCCCTTTCTCGCTGCCGTCCCGACACGCCTGCACTCATCACGCACCAGGGCTTCGCGAAGAACGGCAACGAGAGGCCCATTGCCCGAAAGGAACACGGCTCGGCCCGCGCCGTGATCCCGGCGGCGCGTGGCGACATCGAGGCCGACAAGTGTCTTCCCCGCTCCGGGCACACCAGTGACGAAGACAATCGCCTTGCGCCCCTCGTGCTTGGCGCGGTCGATGATCTCTTCAACGGCAGTGGAAGTGACCGACAGGTTGCGGGCACCAGCATCGTTCCGCGTGATGGCGTCGACGGTGTGGCGGGAGTACAGGGCTCGCGCCGCTTCAACGATCGTCGGCGTCGGCTGGTACGCGGAGCGTCCCCATGGCACGCCACTGATATCGGGTCCGGGCGAAAGAGCGATGCCATCAGCGATCGCCCGCGCCAGCCCGCCGGGCGCACAGTGCCTCGGCGGGCGGCTGCCGTCGGCGTGCATCGGAAGCCACGACTCGTCAGACCGAGTGGCTCCAGTCGCCACCAGGATCGGCAAGACCGGGACGGCGTGACTGGCACGATGGAAGTTCTTCAGGTCCAGCGCGTAGTCCCATGCCTGGTTATGCGCGGCGACAGTGAACTGCTGCTCGCCGCACTTGAACTCGATCGGGAACACGGCGGGGCCGGCAACCACGACAGCGTCGATGCGACTTCCGAGGCGTGGCACCTCGAACTCGAGAAACACCGTGCCCGTCAGGCCGACGAGCGCGCCTCGGAGGATCTGCAGTTGCTCGGTCCACGCGGCGACCTGCCTGGTGTCGATATCCGCGTGAACATGCCTGGAGCTGAGATACCCGACGACGGTAGGATCACTCGTGCCGAGGAAGTCGTCGATCCCGGCTGAGTAGAACGCTGGTACGCGTCCGTCGGCGGCGGCTGGCACGCGCTGATGATACGCCAGTGGATATCGCGCGCCAGGCCACCCGGGAGGACCCATGACCGTCCACATCCTCGTCCGCGAAGACCAGAATGATCATGGGTTCGTCGATACCTCGATCGTCGGCGTCTACAGCAGCAAGACGAGAGCCGAAGCGGTGAAGACGGCTGAAGAGGTGTCGGCCCGTGCTGATGGGCTGGTGGTGGAGGACGACGACAGCCCTGGCGGCGACTGGCAAGTGTCATGGAAGGTCTGGACACACGAAGTCGACATGTCACCTGACCACCCACGGGTTCGTTGATATCGGAACACAGATGAGTCGGGACTCGACTCGCCGGCGATCCGGCACCGTGAGGCGTGACGCCGCGCAGATGTACGTCGACGCCTCGGCACGCGGCGCCGCCGCAGGCTGACGGGCGTCCGTGGACGGGACCTGCGCAGCAGGCGACGCACGGATCCGGAATCCGTGCCGGAGCGGCCGCGCACGCCGCGTTCTCTCGCGGCCAACGGTCAGCACCGCGCAGGTGCGGATTCCCGCCTGCGGAGCCGAGGCCCGGGCACGGACGCCCGCCAGCCTGGCGCCGCTCAGCGCGACACCGGTTCAGCCCGACCCCACTTCAGCGCGACACCGGCTCAGCGCGACACCGTTTCAGCCCGACACCCGGCGACGAGAGGAGGGGGTCACGTCTTGAAAAATGCTGCAATGAAAGACGTGACCCCGCCGTTGCTACTTGTGCCAGCCCGGCGCGCTGAGCCACGACTGGCCCAGGTCTCCAATCGGGGCGCCCGGCGGCGCCGGCGCCGCCGGCAGCACCTTGGCCGCGTCGGCCGGACGCTCGAGGAACCGCTCGATGTCGGCCGCCAGCAGCGCATGGCTCGCCTGGTCGGCCTCCGCCTTCGTCCCAGGCGCCTTGATCCGCGCCGCGAGCTTCTGCAGCTTGAGCGACGCCAGCGCACGCACCTGCCCGTGGGGTGACGCCGTCGCCAGCCACGTCACGCGATCCACCAGCACGCGCTCCTGCGCCCGGCGCACCTCGGCTTCGTAGGGCGTCGCCGTCACCGCGTCGAACACCGTCTTCGTCAACCGATCGAGCACCTCGCCGAGCCCGGGCAGCAACGGATCGACCGCATGCTGCGCCACCATGCGCGCCGCCCGATCCGGCTGCAGCAGGAACCCGATCGTCACGTCAGACGCAATCGTCGCCGGCGCCAGCGGATCGAACGTCTCGCCCGTCGTCCGCGGGAACAGCTCGCGGTGAAATCCGTAGCCCGGCGGCCGCGGCGGAATCGAGTCGAGCAGCTTCCTCGACAACGTCAGTTCCGACGGCTTGAGCGACGCCATCAGCGCGTCGAGCGCCTTCTTCTGGTTCGCCGCCGACTCCCACTTCGTCGCCGTGCGCCCGTCACCACGCATGCCGTAGATGTAGTCCTGCCCCGCCACCATCGACGAGGCCGACTCCACGGCGTACCGGTGGAACATGTAAATCGGCACGAGCGGCTCTTCGATCGTCGCCATCGGCGCGCCCTTCCGGATGGTCTTCTCGCCCAGCCGGTTGAGCGCCGCGCGGCGCACCTTGAGCAGCCGCTGCAGCTCGTCGGCCTGGTTCTCGCCGTTCGACCACTGGTCGGCGCGCGGATGCGCGTCGATGTCCTGGTTGGTCAGGTAGCGGATGTCCTGGCCCCACGCCTCGTCGAGGATCTGCTGCAACTCCGCGACGACATTCGTGCCGGCGGCGAACTCGCGGTAGCCGTAATTGATCGCCACCTTGTCCCAGACGCCGATGTGATCCGTGTACGCCTTCGACAGGTCGATGGTGCCATCCGCCTTCAGCTCGACGAGCGGCTGCGGATAGTCCATCACCGAGATCCAGCCCTTGCTGCTGTCGTAGTAGTTGTGGCCGAGGCCGAGCGTGTGGCCGATCTCGTGCGCCGAGAGCTGCCGGATGCGCGCCAGCGCCGTCTCGTAGAGGATCGACGGCTTCTCGGTGCCCGTTTCGTAGGGCGAGAGCAGGCCCTCGAAAATCATGTAGTCCTGCCGGTCGCGCAGCGACCCCAGCGTCACCGTCGCCTTGATGATCTCGCCCGTGCGCGGATCCACGACCGTGGCCCCGGAACTCCAGCCACGCGTCGATCGATGCACCCAGTTGATCATGTTGTAGCGGATGTCCATCGGGTCGATGCCCTCGGGCAGCACCTCGACCTTGAACGCGTTGGTGAACCCCGCCGCCTCGAACGCATCGCTCCACCAGCGGCCGCCGTCGAGCAGCGCCTGCTTCACGTCTTCGGGCGCGCCGGGATCGACCCAGTAGAGGATCGGCTTGATCGGATCGCTCATCTCGGCCGACGGGTTCCTCTTCTGCAGGCGGTGGCGGCGGATGTGCCGCAACACCATCGGCTCGCCCACCGGCGTGCTGTAGTCGACGATCTGCGGGCCGCCGTACCCGGCACGGGGATCGTCGGCACGCGGCATGTAGTTGTTGTCGGGCAACTCGACCAGCGACACGTGCTCGCGCAACGTCACCGCATCGGGTGTCGGCGTCACGCTCGCCACCGTGCCCGAGAAGAGCCCGCCGCCAAAGCCGCCGCCACCCGCGGCCGCCCCGATCGGCGCCGGCCCCTGCGTCGGCCCCATGCCACCGCCACGGCCGCCGGGCGCGTCGTTGACGAACGTCAACGTCATGTCGATCTCGGTGTTCTTCGGGAAGTTCTTCGTGTTGGGCAGGTAGAACGCGCTGCGCGAGCGATCCACGCGATACGCGCCGGGCCTGAGGGCGCCGGCCGCGCCGTGGATGTCGCGCAGCAGGAAGTCGGTGGCGTCGACCAGCACGCGCGTGCCCTTGTCAGACTCCGCGACGATCGCGAAGCCCCAGAGGATCGACTTGGCAAACGACTCCTCGACCGACTTGCGCTCGAGCACGTTGCGGCTGCTCGACCTGAACGACTGGTTCGGCTGCAGGAGCATCACGCGCGGCCCCATGCGCCTGAAGAGCACGACACGCCCGCCGCCGCTCTGGCCGCGATCGAGACCGATGTCGTTCGATCCCAGCCCGGCCGACAACCCCGTGGTCATCAGGAACTCGACCTCGAACCGCGAGATCTCGAGGAACAGTGACCCCGTGCGCTCCTCCCAGTACAGGGGAACGTAGCCGTCGATCTTCCGCATCCCGTCGGTGCGGTCGTCGATCGACGGGATGGCGGTCGAGCGCTGTTGCGGCTGCGCCGCAACCGGGACGAGCGACGCCGCGAGCAGCATCGCACCTGTGAGCAACGTGCACCGTCTGAGCATGCGAACTCCTTGTGCGCGGGATTGTATGCCGAGGCGGAGGCCGATGGTGAGACCGGCAACCGCTGCCGGATGCCCGGCGGCACCTCGCGGGGTGGCCGCGAGCCGGGTAGACTCTCCCGATGCACAGCACCCTGACCGTTCCCCGCGGCCTGGCGGCAGCCGCGACCCTCGCCGTGGCCATCGGCGTACCCGCCCCGGCGGCCATGGCGCAGACGCCCGTCTCGATGCCCGACATCCCGGCGTCGTTCACGCGGCCCACGACAGGCTTCGACTACGACAAGCGCGAGGTGAAGATCCCGATGCGCGACGGCGTCAGGCTCCACACCGTCATCGTCGTGCCGAAAGGAGCGACGGGGGCCCCGATCATCATGACGCGCACGCCCTACAACGCATCGGGACGTGCGTCGCGACACCAGTCGGCGTCGATGCTCGCGACGCTGCCGCAGGGCGACGAACTGTTCGTCGCCGACGGGTACATCCGCGTGTTCCAGGACGTGCGCGGCAAGTGGGGATCAGAGGGCGACTACCTCATGACCCGTCCGCTGCGCGGGCCGCTCAACCCGACCGACACCGATCACGCGACCGACACCTGGGACACCA
The DNA here is from genome assembly GCA_016789685.1 of Acidobacteriota bacterium. GTDB lineage: Bacteria > Acidobacteriota > Vicinamibacteria > Vicinamibacterales > JAFNAJ01 > JAEUQQ01. Next base: position 7,154 of record JAEUQQ010000658.1, read on the forward strand.
TCGAGTGGCTGGTGAAGCACGTCCCCGAGTCGAACGGGCGTGTCGGGATGCTGGGAAGCTCGTACGAAGGCTTCACCGTCGTCATGGCGCTCGTGAACCCGCATCCGGCGCTGAAGGTCGCCGCGCCGATGAGCCCGATGGTCGATGGCTGGATGGGCGACGACTGGTTCCACTTCGGCGCGTTCAGGCTGCCGAGCCTCGACTTCTTCATGGGCCAGAGCACCGCGCGCGGCGGCGGCAGCCAGATCGTGCGAAAGGGCTACGACGACTACGAGAACTTCAGGCAGGCCGGTTCGACCGGCGCGTTCGCCACCGCGGCGGGCCTCGACCAGATCCCGGCCTGGCGCAAGGTGGCCGAACACCCGGCCTACGATCAGTTCTGGCAGGAACAGGCGCTCGACAAGGTGATGGCGAAACAGCCGCTCACCGTGCCGACGATGTGGATCCAGGGGATCTGGGACCAGGAAGACATGTGGGGCGCCATCCAGTCGTACCTGGCGGTCGAGCCCAACGACACCACCAACACCATGAACTACCTGGTGATGGGGCCGTGGCGCCACAGCGGCGTCAACTACGACGGATCGTCGCTGGGCCCGCTCAGGTTCAGGGGTGACACGGCGCTCGAGTTCCGTCGCGACGTGCTGAAGCCATTCTTCGATCAACACCTGAAGGCAGGCGCGCCGAAGGCCGACACGCCGCCGGTGTTCATCTACAACACAGGCGAGAACCACTGGGATCGCCTGCCGCGCTGGCCCCTGTCGTGCGCCAGCGGATGCCCGTCTGTGTCGAAGCCGCTGTACCTGCGTGAAGGGTTCGGCCTGTCGTTCACGCCACCGGTGGGCGCCCAGGCGGCGGGGGTTGCGACTGCGGCGTTCGACGAGTACGTCTCAGACCCCGCCAAGCCGGTGTCGCACGTGCCGCGCCCCGTCCGCTTCGCCGATGGCGCCCTGTGGCAGCGGTGGCTGCTCACCGACCAGCGCTGGGTGGCCGACCGGCCCGATGTGCTGACCTACGTGAGTGACGTGCTGAGCGCACCGCTGCGCATCGGCGGCGCGCCGCTCGTGAACCTCGTCGCCTCGACGAGCGGATCCGACAGCGACTGGGTGGTGAAGCTGATCGACGTCTACCCCGACGAGGTGCCGAGCCAGCCCGAGATGGGCGGCTACCAGTTGCCGGTGTCGATGGACATCTTCCGCGGGCGCTACCGCGAGAGCTTCGAGCGCCCGGCGCCGATTCCCTCGAACACGCCGCTGCCGTTCCGCTTCATCCTGCCGACGGCGAACCACGTGTTCCTGCCGGGCCATCGCGTGATGGTGCAGGTGCAGTCGTCGTGGTTCCCGCTGTACGACCGGAACCCGCAGACGTTCGTGCCCAACATCTTCTACGCGAAGCCGGGCGACTACGTGAAGGCGACACAGCGCGTCCACCGCGCGCCGGGCGCGGCGAGCTTCATCGAACTGCCGGTGGTGCCGTAGGAGGCTGAACTCCCGCGGCAGTCGACGGAGACCGCGACCTGAGACCGCAGGTGCGCTGCGGCCTTCAGTGTCGCGGTGCCAGGGATTGCCGCGTCAGGCGTCCTTGTCGGCGCCCTTGCCCTTCTTCGTGGCCGGCGCCGGCGCATCGACGAGCGGCTCCGGCTGCAGGGGCGGCAGCGGATCGGGTCGCTCGACGAGTTCGCCATGATCCATCGTCAGCGGTGGCGGCTCGAGCTGGATCAGGTGCTCGAACTCCTTGCGGAACTCCTGCAGCGACAGCTTGGCCGTCGCGGCGAACTTCGCGAGTTCGTGCGGATCCTCGAAATCGTCGCGGCGCAGCCGGATCATGTAGCGGCGTGCGATGGCGTAGCGCGTCGAGTGGATATCGACGAGGCGCACGCGCGCGCGGCCGGTCTTGGCGTCGAGCATCTCTGAGAAGGGGACGGCGACGAAGTGCCCGCCCTGCATCGAGATCATCGCCGCGTTCCCGCCCGAGAGCAGGTACTTGGTCGCGCAGTACCCGAGGTCGCGCGTGTACTCCATGTCCATCGGGATCGGGTCGGCGCACCGCAGTTCGTACCCGATGTTCTTCGCGGC
>JAEUQQ010000671.1 GCA_016789685.1 Acidobacteriota bacterium
GCGCGCGAGATGAGCCGCGTCTGCAAGAAGGGCGGGCGTATCATCTTCCTCAACCACTTCCGCAGCCCGAACCCCGTGCTGTCGCGCGCCGAGCGGATGATCTCGCCGATGACCATCCACATCGGCTTCAAGGCCGATCTCGACCTGCCGGGGTTCCTCGCCCAGGCCGGCCTGGTCCCGGTGTCGATCGAAAAGGTCAACATCCCGCGGATCTGGTCGCTCGTGACCTGCGTGAAGTAGCCCGCGCCGACCCGCACACCTGCACGCCGCCGCAGGGCCCGCCATGACGGGCCGGCCCGTGTTGAACCCTACCGCTACACCCGCGCCAGGGCCCAGCCCGCGGCGACACCTGCGCCCGTGGTGTCAACGGGCGCCTTGCGCGCCTGGGTGACCGCGGCCGCGATGGCGTCGGCCCATCGTCCCGCCCGCAGATCGTCGTTCGAGATGAACGCCGCGCGCGCGTGGCGGGCGAGCGCGGCCACCAGCACGTCGTACTCGGCGAACTCGCCCCGCGGCGTGTAGACGATCGCCGTGTCGTTGGCCAGGCACTCGGCAATGATGCCGTAGCCCGGCTTGGTCACCACGACGTCTGACGCCAGCACGAGGTCTTCGTAGCGGAACCCGCTGCCGTACAGCACGTGCTCGTCGATGGTCAGCAGGTTGGCGTCGCGTACGACCAGTGGCCGGTCGTGCCGTGGCGCGGCGCCCGACGAGACGCTGCTGTCGGCCATGAGGATGTCGCAGGCGCCGAGGTCACGCAGCGAGGCGAACCCGTCGGTGTCGAGGCCGAAGCCGCCAAACGACACCAGCACGGCCGTGGCGTCGGGCCGCAGGCCGAGCACATCTCGTACGCCCGCGCGATCGCGTCGCGAGTGCCGCGCAACAAAGGGCAGGTCGCGAATCGCGGCGAAGCCGCCGAAGCCGCCGTGCATCGGCATCCGCCATGCCTCGTTGGCCAGTGCGTGGGCCTCACGCATCCACCCCGGAATCCAGGCCGCGTCGCCCAGCAGCCGTTGGTAGCCGTCGTAGATCCAGTCCCAGGTGAAGTTGCCCAGTGCGACCGACGGGATCCCCGCGCGGTGCGCCGCCGCAAACGCGAGGGGCGGCAGATCGGCGATGACCAGGCGTGCGCCCGTCGCGCGCAGGGCGTCGGCTTCGGCGGCGACGCGCGTGTCGATCGTGGCGTAGAACTCGCGCGCGGCACGCACGGTGGCCGGCAGGTCGGGCCGCAGGCTGTCGACCTGGATGACGCCCGTGTCGCACGACACGTGCCGGTAGTCGATCGTGCCGCGGATGGTCAGATCGAACAGCCACCGCGCCGCGTAGGTGCGCACCTGGATGCGGGTCGCAGGCCGCGCGTCGAGGATCGCGTTGATGACCTCGATGTCACGCGACGCATGGCCGAAGCCATGCCCCGACACGTAGACGACGATGTCGGCGGGCGTGCTCACGCGGCCGACGCGCTGCGCGCACGCCGCACGTGGAGTTCCTTGTGGACTCGCGCCACGACCGTCCCCTGTTCGTCGACGATCTC
>JAEUQQ010000678.1 GCA_016789685.1 Acidobacteriota bacterium
GCTGCGGGACCTCAGCCACCAGCTCCACCGCAGCCTCGCATCGCTCGAGAGCGCCGCCGAGCGGCTCGAACAGGTCGAAGAGCGCCTCGCAGCCTTGGAGCGACTGGCACGGCGCTTCGCGGGCGACCTCGACGGCGCAGCCGCCCAGGTGGACGACATGCGCGTCGAGCACGCCCGCCTGGTGGACGCCGACAGCACGCGTGCCAGCCTCGAACAATCACTCGAGGCCGCGCGTGCGACCTACCTCCGCGCTGCGCGCCGCCTCTCAGCCGCCCGCCAGCGACATGCGAAGGGCTTCTCGGAGGCCGTGACGCCCCACCTCGCCGACCTCGCCCTCGAACGAGCCGAATTGACGTTTGCCGTCGAGGCCGACGAAGACGAGCACGCCTGGACCGCGCGTGGATTCGACGCGGTCGAACTCCTCTTTGCGCCGAACCCGGGCGAGCAGGCGCGGCCCCTGCACCGCATCGCGAGTGGGGGAGAGCTGTCGCGCGTGATGCTCGCCATCGAAACGCTCACGTCGGGCGACGAGGTGCCGCGAACGCTCATCTTCGACGAGGTGGATGCCGGCGTCAGCGGCCGGGTGGCCGACGCGGTCGGTCGCCGGCTGCGCGCGCTGTCTGACCGCCATCAGGTCCTCGTCGTGTCGCACCTCCCGCAGGTGGCGAGCGCGGCCCATCACCACCTCCGGGTCGAGAAGCGCGTCGCCGATGGCCGCACCACGACCGAGGTCGTTGAACTCACCGCTGCCGATCGCGTCGAGGAAATCGCCCGGTTGATGGCCGGCGCCCAGGTCACGGCCAACACGCGCGCGGCCGCACAGGAAATGCTCTCGGCGCACGCGCCCGAAGGGCGAAAGGCGAAAGCGAAAGGCGAAAGGGCGAAAGCCCGTTCGTGACGGAGAACCGACACTGTGGCGCGAACTTTCTATCTCGAGTCGTACGGCTGCCAGCAGAACGTGCACGACGCGGAGCGCATGGCCGGCCTTCTCGAGGCCGCGGGCTTCGAGGCGGTTGATGACCCGACGCTCGCGGACATCGTCGTGATCAACACCTGTAGCGTGCGCGAGCGGGCCGAGGACAAACTGTTCCACCGGCTCGACGAGATCCGCTACGGCATCGGACGAGGCCCGAAACCTGTCATCGCCGTCACGGGCTGCGTCGCCCAGCAGGAGGGTCGCAAGCTTCTCGAGCGCGCGCCCGACATCAGTGTCATCGTGGGCACGCAGGCGATGCGCAGGCTGCCCGTGCTGGTCGAGCACGCGTTCACGAGCGACGATCCGGAACCCCGCATCGACCTCAACCCCCAGGACGACGCCTCGTTTCCGCTCGGGATTGCGCGCCGGGGCGATCCCGTCAAGGCGTATGTGACCATCATCGAGGGTTGCAACGACTTCTGCGCCTTCTGCGTGGTGCCGTACACCCGCGGCCACGAGCGGATGCGCTCGGTCCAGGAGATCCTCGGCGACGTGCACGAGGCCGTCGCCTCAGGGCGCCGCGAGGTGCAACTCATCGGGCAGATCGTGAATCACTACCAGGCCCCGGACGACCCGCGGTGCGACTTTGCGGAACTGCTCGCGCGTATCGACGGGATCTCGGGCGTCGAGCGCATCCGGTTCGCCAGCCCGCATCCGCGGCACGTGACACCACGGCTGATCGACGCCATTGCGCACCTGCCTCGGGTCTGCAAGCACATCCACCTGCCCGTGCAGTCGGGCTCGACCCGGGTCCTGCAGGCGATGCGCCGGCGGCACTCACGCGAGGAGTATCTCGACCTCATCGACCGGCTGCGCGCGGCGGTGCCCGGCATCCAGTTCTCGACCGACATGATCATCGGGTTCCCCGGTGAGACGGCGGCCGATTTCGACGAGACGATGTCGCTGACGGCCGCGGTCGGGTATCACAGCATGTTCTCGTTCAAGTACTCGGAGCGCCCGATGACTCTGGCGTCGAAACGGTTGCCAGACGACGTGCCCGAGGACGAAAAGACTGCCAGAATCGTGGCCCTGCAAGCGGCGCAGAAGGCGATTCAGGCCACGTTACACGCCAGCACCGTAGGGACAGACGTTGACGTTCTGGTCGATGCGCAGAGCCGGCGCCGCGAGCATGAAGTCTCGGGTCGCACGACCGGAAACACCGTGGTGAATTTCCCTGGCGAGTCGGACTGGATTGGGCGCCTCGCCCGTGTCAGGATCGAACGTGCGGGACCGCACTCGTTGTCTGGCACTGTGGTCGCCGTGGAGTGTGGTGCCGGCGGCGAGTTCGTGCCGGCGGCGACGCCGGCGGATCTCTCGCCGCGCGCGTGATTGGAGCCGAGCGATGGCAGTGCTGATGACGATCAAGGGCCTCATGGTCGACCCCGTGACCAACAACCCGATCGTGGTGCTCCACGACGAGCAGGGCGAGCGCGTGCTGCCGATCTGGGTCGGAACGTTCGAGGCCAATGCGATCGCGTTGCAGCTCGAGAACGTGGCGCCGCCGCGGCCGATGACGCACGACCTCCTGCGGCAGATCATCACCGAGCTGAAGGCGATCGTGGTCAGGGTGACGGTGACCGAGGTGAAGGACGCGACGTTCTTCGCCGTGATCGAGCTGGCGGTCAACGGCGAGCGGGTGCTGGTCGACAGCCGGCCGAGTGACGGGATTGCCCTGGCACTGCGGGCCAAGGCGCCGATCTACGTTGAGGAGATCGTGCTCGAGCAAGCCCGCAGCCAGGAATCCGACGAGAACCGCCCCGACACCGATCGGTTGCAGCGCTGGCTCGAGAGCATCGATCCCGACGAACTCGGCAAGTACAAGATGTAGCTTTGCGGGCTATTTCTCGACTTGCGCGCGCGTTCCTTGACGCGTGCGCACGCGCCTCCTAGAATCGCGCGCACGCCGCACACACGCGGCACCTCTCTCCATGATTGTCTCCATCGCGAATCAGAAGGGCGGCGTCGGCAAAACGACGACCGCAATCAACCTGGCGGCGGCACTCGCCCTGCGCAACACGCGCGTGCTGCTCATCGACCTCGATCCGCAGGCCAACAGTTCGATGTCGTTTCTCGACATGTCGCTGGTCCAGCGATCGATGTACGAGGCGATGGTCGACGATACCGTTGGCATCGAGGGCATCCTGCAGCCGACGCGGCACGCGACGCTGACGGTGGCGCCGGCACGGATTGCCCTTGCCAAGCTCGAGGCGCGGCTGGTGGGGGAGATCGATGCCCACTTCAAGCTGCGCGATCGGATCGATCGTGTCCGGGATCGCTTCGACCACATCGTCATCGACTGCCCGCCGACGCTGGGCCTGCTGACCGTGAACGCGCTGGTGGCCTCGTCGCACCTGCTGATTCCCATCCAGTCGTCGTACTTCGCGCTCGAGGGCACCGACGACCTGCTCGAGACGATTGACAAGGTGCGCAACCGGGCCAACCCGGCGCTCCAGATCGTCGGCGTGCTCATCACGATGCACGACCGAAGGACATCGCTGGCCCGCGACATTCGTGGGCAGATTCACCATGTGTTTGGCGGCAAGGTGTTCAACACCGTCATCACGAAGAGCGTGCGGCTCGAAGAGAGTCCAGCCTACAAGGAATCGATTTTCACGTTTGCGCCCGAGTCGACGGGCGCGGCGGAGTATTACAGCTTGTGTGAAGAGGTGATCGATCGTGTCTAAGCGCGGCCTTCCAGAGACCCTCAAGATGCGCCACGATGCGCACTACGTCGAGTCGCTGACCTCGTCGGCGGGGCAGCCGATCGGTCGACTGATTGCGATCGACCTGGTGGATCCCAACCCTGACCAGCCGCGGCAGGTCATGGGTGACCTGTCTGAGCTGATGGCCTCGATTGCCGAGAAGGGCATCATCGAGCCCCTGGTCGTCAGGCAGCGTGGTGGGCGGTTCCAGATCATTGCCGGCGAGCGGCGCGACCAGGCGGCGGTGCAACTGGGCCTGCGCGACATGCCGGTGGTCATCCGTGACGTCGACGACACCGAACTGCTTGAACTGGCCCTGATCGAGAACCTGCAGCGAAAGGACCTGACCGCGTTCGAAGAGGCCGAAGCGCTGTACAGCCTCTCGACGAGGCACGGCTTCACCCACGAGCAGCTGGCAAAGCGCCTGGGGAAGTCGCGGACGTCGGTGACCGAGTCACTGGCGCTACAGGACATGCCCGAAGAGGTGAAGAACCTTTGTCGGCTGGCCGACATTTCGTCTAAATCGTTGCTTTTGCAGATAGTTAGACAGTCTGACCCTCAGAAAATGGTCGCGCTGATCGAACGCCTCACGCGCGACGGCAATGTGACCAGGGCGCAGGCCAGGCAGGCCGTGGCCAAGACGAAGCCGGGACGCCCGAAGTCGTACACGTTTGCCTACAAGGCGCCCGCCAAGACGTTCAACCTGAAGCTCAGCTTCCGCAAGTCGCAGGTCGAAAAGCAGGAAGTCATCGCCGCGCTCGAGTCGATCATCGACGACCTCAGGTCGGGCGCCTAGCGGCGCTGCAGGGCCCGGTCGGCAGCCGGGGGTGTTCGACCTGAGCGCCTCTGGCGCCTTCTGGCTGGCGTCACATCGACAGACAACCGGCGCCCGCACGGGCGTCCAACCGTCTGGAGTCCCGGCACGGCGCCGCTTGCCCTTGACTGCCCAGACACGCTCCGAACGCGGTCCGAAGATGGCAGGGGCGCGACCGACGCGGCAACGCGTCAGGCACCCCCAGGGACAGGCTCGGAGCGGCGCTGATTGCGACCGCGGGGCCCCGCAGCCCCGGAATCCCTACGCATTACTCAACATAATATTTCTTATGGGACACCACGAATTCGGGCCGAATTCCGCCCTGTGGATATCCCGCGCGCTCACCCGGGCGGCAACTGACCTAAAACGCGCCCCGACGCCAACCCGCCACCCGCCGCCTCCGCCCCCCATCCACACCATCGGCGCCCCCCAGAGACCGCGCGGTTGGGGATCAACCCGCCCACGGTGCTATCCTCCTCAAAGCCGACGAGCCCCAGCCCGCATGCTTCGCCTCATCGACCGCTACGTCCTCAAGGAAGCCGTCGTCCCGACCCTCCTCGGGCTGCTCGTCTTCACCTTCATCCTCCAGATCCCGCCGGTCATGGAGGTCGCCGAGAAGCTCGTCGCCAAGGGCGTCCCCTGGCCGGTCATCGCCCGCATCATGGCGACGCTCCTGCCGCAGGCCCTCGGCATCACCATCCCGATGGCGCTCCTCGTCGGGCTGCTCGTGGCCCTCGGCCGCCTCTCGGCCGACCGCGAAACGGTCGCGCTACAGGCCTGCGGGGTGTCGGTCTGGAGTCTGCTGCGGCCCGTGGCCGTGTTGGCCGCCATCGGCTGGGCGGCGACGTCGTGGGTGCTGATCGTCGCGATGCCGCGGGCCAACCAGGACTATCGCGAGATCATCTACAGCATCGTGGCGGCCCGGGCCGAGAGCGAGGTCAAGCCACGGGTCTTCTTCGAGGACTTCCCGAACCTCGTCCTCTATGTCCGCGACACGGCCCAGGACGGCCGGGGCTGGCGCGACGTCTTTCTCGCCGACACCCGCAAGGTCAATCAGCCCGAGGTCTTCGTGGCCGCCCGGGCCCACCTCGTCCTCGACCGTGAGGCCCGGCGCGTCGACATGGTCCTCGAGAACGGGACCCGCCACCGCGCCACGCCCGACGACACGTCGAAGTACGAGGTGCAGCGCTTCGCGTCAATGACCCTGGGACTCGACCCCGAGGCGGTCTTCCCGCGCTCGGGCCTGCAGAAGGGCGACAACGAGCTGACGCTCGCCGACCTCCGGGCCGAGATCGCGCGCCGCGCCGAGCAGAACCTGCCGTTCCACAACCAGGTGATGACGATCCAGAAGAAGTTCTCGATCCCCGTCGCCTGCCTCGTGTTCGCCGTGCTCGCCCTCGGGCTCGGAGCCTCGAACCGCAAGGACGGCAAGCAGTCGAGCTTCGTCGTCGCCATCGGCGTGATCTTCGTCTACTACATCTTCATGTACACCGGCGAGTCGATGGCCAAGGCCAAGTGGATCCCGGCCGAGGTCGCCATGTGGATCCCGAACATCATCCTCGGGACCTCCGGCGTCCTCCTGCTGGTCGTCCGCAACCGCTTCGGCGACCTCGGCAACGGCATCGCGATTCCGATTCCGCGTTTCCGCCGGCGTGCGGCCGCTGCGCCGCCGGGCAGTCCCGCGGGTCAGGCAGGATCGCAGGCGGTCGCGCGCCAGGCCGCGGCCAGGCCGCCGGTCGTCGTGCTGCGCGTGCCGCAGCTCGATCTCCCCCGCCCACGCCTGCTCGACATCTACATGGCGAAGCACTACAACCAGTACTTCCTGCTCGCCTTCGCCGGCATGCTCGGCATCTTCTACATCGCGACCTTCATCGACCTGTCAGACAAGCTGTTCAAGGGACAGGCGACGACGTCGATGCTGCTCGAGTACTTCTACTATTCGACGCCGCAGTACGTGTACTACGTGACGCCCATCGCCGCGCTCGTGGCCACGCTCGTGGCCGTCGGGCTGCTGACCAAGAACAGCGAGCTGATCGTGATGCGGGCCTGCGGGGTGAGCCTGTACCGGTCGGCACTGCCGCTCGTCGTGTTCGGCCTGTTCTGGAGCGCGATGCTGTTCGGGCTCCAGGAGACCATCCTGGCCCAGGCCAACCGTCGGGCCCAGGCCCTCAACCACGTCATCCGCGGCAACTCGGCCCGGACATTCGACGTGGTCAACCGCCAGTGGATCGTCGGCCGCGACGGCCGGATGTACCACTACGCCTACCTCGACCCGCGGCGCCGCGAGATGAACCACCTGTCGGTGTTCACCTTCGAGACCTCACCATGGAGGCTGGCCGAACAGCAGTTCGTGACCCTCGCCACGGCAGGACCTGAGGCGGAGTGGACCGGCCTGAAGGGATGGATCCGGACGTTCGACCGGCAGGCCCGCGTGAGGAAGTACCAGCCGTTCGCCCAGGGACCGGTCGTCATCGAGCCCCTGACCTATTTCTACACGGAGCAACCCGACGCCGAACGCATGTCGTACCGGCAGTTGCGGCGCTACGTCGACGACCTCGAGACCAGCGGCTTCAACGCCGTCCCGCACGCGGTGGCGCTCCAGCGAAAGGTGTCGTTCCCCTTCGTCACGGTCATCATGACGCTCATCGCCGTCCCCTTCGCGGTGACCACGGGCCGGAGGGGCGCCCTCTATGGGGTCGGCGCCGGCATCGTCCTGGCCCTCGGGTACTGGTTGCTGTTCAGCTTGTTCGCGGCCATCGGGACCGCCGGGTTGATCTCGGCCACGCTCGCCGCGTGGGCGCCGAACATCCTGTTCACGGCCGGCGCGCTCTACCTGATCATGACGGTCAGGACCTGAGCCGCTCCGACGTTCACGGCGCGGCCGGCGTTCGGGTGGCGGCGATCCCGTTGACGATCACCCGGCCGACTGCGCCGGCCGGTGCGTGCCGGCGGTCGATGACCAGCAGCAGCGTGTCGGCGTGCGCCACGTTCGCCGAGGCCGCCTCGCGCCCCACCGGCACCAACGCCGAGCGGGGGACGGCGTGCCTCGAGGCTGCGGCCTCGAGCCTGACCGAACTCCCCCACCTCAGGTCGCGATCGGCTGCCGGGGCCCGAACCTGGGTCAGCACCCGCATGACCGGCTCGGCCCGGGCCTCGAGGATCAGTCCGCCGGTCTCACCGTCGGCGGCCGGCAGCGGACACGCTACGGCCGCGAACGGCGACGTGCTGCGGGACAGTTCGTAGCGGAACTCGTACGCGCCGGTTTCATTGCGCGTCCACGCTGCCGACGAGTCGACGTCGGCTTCCGGCCGACACGTCGCGAGATCCACGGCCGACAGCGCAGCCGCGTCGGGCGCGATGCCAGCGCCCGCTCCCTGCGCGTTGTCGTCGGAAGGCCACGCGACCAGCGCATTGGTCACGATCCAGGGCATGCCCGCCCGTCGGTCGGCCGACGCCGGGACGTGCACCTCGACGCGATAGCTGCCCGCCGACAGCTCCAGCGACACGGCCAGCGACGGCCCCCTCGAGCGCTCGACGACCAGGCCGTTGTGCAGCAGGCGGATTTCGGCACCCGCCGGGCCATCGATCTCCACGCGTCCGTCCAGGCGCACGCCCGGGCGCACGCGGTCACCGAACTGGACGCGACGACCGCCTGCCACCAGGGATGCCCGCAGGAATCCAGGCCGGGCGAACGGATCGATCGCCGAGTAGACGTGGCCGGCACGGATGGCGTCGACGACCAGCGTCGCGTCACGCGCCGCGTCGCCCGTCACGGTCGATCCGAGCCACACCCGATTGGTCGCAATGCCGAACATCTCGCGATACGACGGCACCTCGAGGGCGGCCCCGCCGAGCCCCTCCTCGTCGTCGGTGCCTCGCATCCCGAGACGGGCGTGCGCGTCGAGCGCTGCCAGCGTCACGACCGCCCGGCCAGACGCCAGCGTGGCATCCCACCAGCCCAGGGCGTCGGCCGGCCTGTCGAACAGCGAGGCGACGGTGCCCCCGGGGCGAAACGGGTACGCGAGCAAGCGGAACGCCAGGCGGCCACGGGGCTCGTCGCGCCACGCGCTGTCGGCATTGAACCACTCGAGCCCGTCGACCGGCGCCGCGCGGTCGCGCCACGACAACGAGCGACGCGGCGAGTCGGGGTGCGCCGCAAGGCCGAACCCTCCGAGCCAACGCACATCGTCGACGACCGCTGCGGCGGGTCCCCCCAGCCGGTACGGTGCCGGACGGTCGAGGCCGAGGACCACATAGTGGCCCTCGGTCGAACTGACCTCGACGGCGTCGATGATGAGCACGGCCGAGCGGTAGCTCGGTGGCTCGGGCGTCCGCGTGGCGTCGCCGTGGTCGGTGAGAATGACGAAGTCGAGGCCGGCATCGGCGGCCGCGCGCGCAATCTCGTCGATCGTGCCGGTGCCGTCAGACCGGTCTGAGTGGACGTGATACGCACCACGCCACTCCGTGCGGCGACGCAGCGACTCCGACTCGTCGAGCCTGATCGGTAACGGAGCGGCCGGCAGCGTCGCCCACAGGGCGATGGCCCCGACCAGGGCGAGAGGGGCAAGGACGCGGAGGGTTCGCCTCATCGGCGCCCTGGTCGCGACCGTGCGGCAGCCGGGCTACGCACGCGGGTGGAACTGCTCGTACACGCTGCGCAGCCGCGCCTCGAGCACGTGGGTGTAGATCTGGGTCGTCGATACGTCGGCGTGGCCGAGCATCATCTGGATGGCCCGCAAGTCGGCGCCGTTCTCGAGCAGGTGCGTGGCAAACGAGTGGCGCAGCACGTGCGGCGAGACATGCTCGCTGATGCCGGCGGCGCGGGCGTAGCCGGCGAGGATGCGCCAGAAGCCCGACCGGCTCAGCGCATGCGCCTGCCGCTGGTTCACGAAGAGCGCCTGCGACGTCTTGCCCTCGAGCAACACCGGACGCGCCTCGCGGAGATACCGTTCGACCCAACTGCACGCGGCATCGCCGATGGGCACCATCCGCTGCTTGCTCCCCTTCCCGGTGCAGGTCAGGACGCCTCGGCCGAGGTCGAGATCGGCAAGCTTGAGCCCCACGAGTTCCGAGACCCTGAGCCCGGTGGCGTACAGCAGTTCGATCAGGGCGCGATCGCGTACCCCCGCCGGCGTCGACACATCGGGCTGCGCCAGGAGGCGGTCGATGGCGTCGAGCGGCACGGATTCCGGCAGGGCCTGCCACGCGCGCGGGGCGCGGAGGTCAGCCGCCGGGTTGCGCTCGAGTCGCTTGTCGATCACGAGGAACTTGTAGAAACCCCGCACGCAGGCAACGATGCGGGCGACCGAACGCGGCGAGTACTCGCGCTGCATGAGGTCGCGGACGAAGGCCTCGAGGAGGCCGAGATCGATTGCCTCGATGGCGATCCCGCGCGCGTGAACGAACGCGACGAGCAGGCGCAGGTCGCGCGCGTAGGCATCGAGTGTGAGGTCGGCGACGCGCCTCACCAGGCGCAGATGTTCGAGGTACGCGTCAGGCAGCGGGCTGGCGAGACCAGGACTCGGGAGGGCGCCGGGCACGAACTGATTGTAGGGGGTGGGGTGACGCCCGACAACCAGCGTCGGACATCAGCGCAGGCTGGCGACCGGAGTTGCCCCCCGACACCTCCGGTCGCCGCCTGCGGACGTCCAGACTCGGACGTCCACGGAGTAGAAACGAACGAGGGGCCGATTTCGTACAGACGAGCCGCCCGTCGGGGACTGACCCGGGGGCTGGCCCGACTCGGCAGGGCCGGATTGTGCGGTAGGATGCGCCGTCATGAGCGTGCCCGCCCCGTTCGACATCGACGCGCCCTACCTGATCCTGGTCGGCGACTGTTCGCAGGCCCTCAACGCGAAGACCGGGTTCGGTCTCGTGCACTGGGCGAGGGAGCGCTGCCTGGCCCAGTGGCGGTTGCAGGGCGAGGCGGTCGACCTCGGGCTGCCTGACCTGACGCCCGCCGCCGCTGCCGCTGCGGGCGCGCGGACCCTCGTCATCGGCGTGGCGCCCTTTGGCGGTGGCTTCACCCCCGCCTGGGTCGCCGCCATCGTCGAGGCGCTCGAGGCGGGCCTCGACATCGCGTCGGGCATGCACACGCGGCTCGCCTCGGTGCCCGAGATTGCCGCCGCCGCGCAGCGCGCCGGACGCCGGCTCCACGACGTCCGGCATGCCGTGCGGGCGTTTCCCCTTGCCACCGGACGCCGCCGCACGGGTCGGCGCGTCCTGATGGTCGGCACCGACTGCGCCGTCGGCAAGAAATACGCGGCGCTGGCCATTCATCGCGCGCTCGAGGCGCGCGGGGTGCCGGCGCACTTCCGCGCCACCGGCCAGACGGGCATCCTGATTTCGGGCGGCGGGATCGCGGTCGACGCCGTCGTCACCGACTTCATCGCGGGTGCGGCCGAAGCACTGTCGCCCGATGCCGATCCCTCGCACTGGGACGTGATCGAGGGTCAGGGTTCGATCTTCCATCCCGCGTACGCCGCCGTCACACTGGGACTGATCCACGGCAGCCAGCCCGATGCGATCGTCGTCTGCCACCATCCGGGACGCGACACGATCGACGGGTATCCCGAGTTCCCCACCCCGTCAGTCGCCGAGTGCGCCGATCTCGTCTTGCGCGTCGCACGCCTGACGAACCGCGACGTGCAACTCGCCGGTGTCAGCTACAACACCTCGGCGCTCTCCGACGACGCGCGTGGGCAGCTGTTCGCCGACACCATCGAGCAGTTCGCGGTACCGTGCATCGATCCGATGGTGACCGGGGGCGATGCGATCGCCGCACACCTGATCGAGGCTTTCCGATGAAGACGGTGACGATCGCCCACGAGAAGTGGCCGTTGGAGCGGCCGTTCCGGATCGCCTACCAGTCGATCACCGACATCGACGTGATCGTCGCGACCGTCAGCGACGGCACGCACGTGGGGCGCGGCGAAGGCGTCCCCTTCGATCGCTTCGAAGGCCCCTTCGAGCAGTCGCTGGCCGCCGCGCAGGCCGCCGCCGATGCCGTGCGGCGCGGCGCGTCGCGCCATGACCTGATCGACGAGTGCGCGCCGACGGCTGGCCGCAACGCCCTCGACTGCGCGCTGTGGGATCTCGAATCACGCCGCGCCGGGCAGCCGGTGTGGCGGCTGGCCGGCCTGGAACGCTTCGAGGCACTCCCGGTCACCTTCACGGTGGGCATCGACCGTCCTGACGTGATGGCCCGCCACGCGGCGGCGGCGGCGCAGTCCCTCCTCAAGATCAAGCTCGATGCAGACGACCCGGTCGCGACCATTCGGGCGATTCGCGAGGCCGTCCCGACGAAGACGCTGATTGCCGACGCGAACGAAGGCTGGACGTTCGAGCAACTGACCGAGGTGCTCCCCCGCCTGGCTGCCCTCGGCGTCGAGATGGTCGAGCAACCCCTCGCCGCGGGCGGCGATGCCGCGCTCGAGGGCTATGCCGCGCCGCTCACCCTGTCGGCCGACGAATCGTGCTGCACGCTCGCCGACCTCGACGCGGTAGCCCCGCGCTACCAGATGATTAACATCAAGCTCGACAAGACCGGAGGCCTGACGCACGCCCTGGCCCTGGCCCGTGCCGCACGGGCGCGCGGGCTGTCGCTGATGGTAGGTAACATGGTCGGCACCTCGCTGGCGATGGCCCCGGCCATGATCATCGGGCAATGGTGCCGGTACGCCGACCTCGACGGTCCCCTGCTGCTCGCCGGCGATCGGGTGCCGCGACTCGACTACGCGGATGGCTTCATCCATCCCTCGCGTGGCGGTCTGTGGGGCGAAGGCGCGCCGTGACGCAGGGCGCCTGACGGCCTCGTCGCGCCCCGCGCCGGGCCGTCGCGCATCGTGTCGTGCGCGGCAACCGTCGATTGACACCCATGCGGCGCGGCGCTAGTATCCGCGGCGGTTTGCCGCACTACGGCGCGCCACTGCGCCATCGAAAGGCCGGCCGAGGTTTCTTCATGTCCACCCCGTCGAAGTGGGAGACGCTCCCCACCGAAGCGATCAACCCCGCCAGCCTGCACCTCGACAAGGCCAGTGCCGCCGACATCGTCGATTTGATGATCGCGGAGGACAAGAAAGTCGTCGCCGCCGTCCAGCGCGAACGCGAGCGCATCGCGCACGGGGTCGAGATCATCGCCCAGGCGGTCAGGAAGAACGGCCGCATCATCTTCATCGGGGCCGGCACCAGCGGCCGGCTCGGCATCGTCGAAGCCGCCGAGATGCCGCCGACGTTCGGCACGGCGCCGTCGCGCGTCATCGCCGTCATGGCCGGCGGCAAGGACGCCGTTTTCAAGGCCCGCGAGGGCGTCGAAGACGACTATGA
Source organism: Acidobacteriota bacterium (assembly GCA_016789685.1). Classification (GTDB taxonomy): domain Bacteria; phylum Acidobacteriota; class Vicinamibacteria; order Vicinamibacterales; family JAFNAJ01; genus JAEUQQ01. The sequence goes on from JAEUQQ010000678.1 coordinate 12,818, forward strand.
GGAAGGGGCGCGCGCAGTCGCCAGGCTGCGACCGACCATGCGCGACGTCGTCGTCGGCGTGTCGGCGTCGGGCATCACGCCGTTCGTGCGCGGCGGCCTGACGCGGGCGCGCAAGGCCGGCCTGAAGATCATCTTCGTCACCTGCTGGCCCGGCACCGAACTCCAGAACTTCGTCGACCTGATCATCGCCCCGTCGGTCGGCCCCGAAGTGCTGACCGGATCAACGCGGCTGAAGGCGGGCACGGCGACCAAGTTGGTGCTCAACATGCTCACCACGGCCTCGATGGTGCGCACGGGCAAGACCTACGGCAACCTCATGGTCGATGTGCAGGTCGGCAGCGAAAAACTGCGCGACCGGGCGCGCCGGATCCTGTGCATGGTGACGGGGATCGACTACGAGGCCGCCGGCAAGCTCCACCGGCGCGCCAAGGGTAACGTCAAGGCCGCCATCGTCATGCAGAAGACGGGCCTGACGCTCGCCAAGGCGGTCGCCCGGCTCAAGGCCTCGGACGACTCGGTGCGCCTCGCCATCGGCGAGGATATCGAGCCGCGCCTCCGCAGCCTCCTCCACCTCGCCGACAAGCCGTAGTCAGGCGCGCGAGAGCCGCGCCGCGGCTGCCGCGTCGAGCACCACCGTCACGCGCGGATGCAGTTGCAGCAGCGACGCAGGCACCTGCGTGGTCAGCGGCCCCTCGCACGCCGCGGCAACCGCGTCGGCCTTGCTCGCCCCCGTTGCCAGGAGGATCACCTCGCGCGCGGCGAGGATCGTCCCCACGCCCATGGTGATCGCGCGCGTGGGCACGCGCGGCACCTCGCCTCCGAAACCATCGGCGTTGGCCACCCGCGTCTCATCGGTCAGCGACACGACGTGCGTCCGGGCCGGCAACTCGCCCGCGGGCTCGTTGAAGCCGATGTGCCCGTTCGTGCCGAGACCGAGCACGACGAGGTCGAGCCCTCCGGCGTCGTCGATGGCGCGCTCGAATCGCGCCGCCTCGAGGTCGAGATCGGGCGCGAGGCCGTCGAGGAAGTTCCGCGGCGCCGGGCGGCGATCGACCCGCCCGAAGAGGTGGTGCCGCATGAACGCCTGGAAGCTGCCCTGGGCATCGGGCCCGAGGCCGACGAACTCGTCGAGGTTGAACGTGGTCACGTCGTCGAGCGACAGGGCGCCCGAGGCGACCCACTCGACGAGTTGGGCGTACACGGGGATGGGCGTGCGACCGGTCGGCAGGCCAAGCACGCATGCCGGAGACGCAACGACCGTGGAGCGCAGGGCCGCGGCGACATCGTGCGCCGCCGCCGCGGCATCGGGGTGAATCCTGAGACGAATCATCGTGGCAGATATGACGGAAGCCTGACGCCGTCCTTCGCCGCCGCGAGCGCCAGCGTGACCGCCCCGAGGGCGGGTTCGCGGGTGAGGCGGACGACCGAGGCATGCGGCGCCAGTTGTGAGAGGCGCTGGGTCAGCGCCTCGGTAAGCCAGGGCACCGCCTGGAAGATCCCGCCCGCCAGCACGAACGGGAACGTGTCGGCCTGCATGCGCAACCGCTGCACGACGGAGCCGGCACACGACAGGAGCTCGCGCGCCGCGTTCTCGAGCAACGCCACGGCGATGGGATCCCCTTCATCGCGCGCAGCCTGCACGTAGCGCGCAACCGCCGCGATCCCCGACGGCTTGAACTGCTGGTGGTAGATCTCGTGGATGAGTTCCTGCGGCTGCGACACCCCGAAGTGCCTGAGGATGTAAGGCGTCAGCGCCGTCGGCCGGCCGCGGCCGTCGCTCTCGCGCACCACCGCACGCAGGGCGAGCCGGCCGAGCCAGTACCCGCTGCCCTCATCACCGAGCACATAGCCCCAGCCCCCCGCACGCGCGGCTTCGTCGCGGTCGTTCTTGCCGTACGCAATCGAACCCGTGCCCGCGATGATCACGACGCCCGGCCCCAGACCCGCACCGGCCACGAGGGCGACCAGCGCGTCGTTCGTGATGAACACCTGCGCCTTGTAGCCGATGCGGCGCATGATCGCGCCAACCACGCGCGCGTCGTCTTCACGATCCACGCCCGCCATGCCAAGGCAGATGGCGGCCGGCACGAGGGGACGATCGCCGATCGCGTCATCCATGACCTGGTGCAAGGTCTTTTCGACGCTCAGTTCGCCGGCGGCCTGGAGGTTGGCCCCATCGCCCTTCGCGGTCGCGATGACCTGGCCGTTGCCGTCGGCGAGCACGCAGGCGGTCTTCGTGCCACCGGCGTCGATCCCAATCACGTAGGGGGGCTGCGGGCTCATTGGCACCATCCGTACATCCAGAGAAGGGTACACGAAGTGCGACCGCGACGGATGAGCAGCGACTCCACCGTGCACGGCGATCGGCAGCGTCGCCCCGCGTGTGCGGCGACCCCCGATGCTCGACAGGATCGCACGGCCGGTTTACAGTGGCGTGTTGGCACGATGACACGCTTCCCGGCCCTGCTCGCCCTCGCTCTCACGACAGCCCTGCTGCTGGGCGGTGCGCCCGCGGCGGTCGCCCCCGCACCGCAGGCGCCAGACGCCAGCGCGCAGGTGCGCGGCCTCTGGGTCTCGCGCGCCGCCATGTCGTCGCCGTCGACCATCGTGCAGGTCGTTGACGACGCGGCGGCCAACGGCTACCAGACGCTGATCGTCCAGGTGCGCGGGCGCGGCGACGCCTACTATCGATCGAAGTTCGAACCGCGCGCCGCCGCGCTGGCGCAGCAACCGGCCGAGTTCGACCCGCTGGCCACGACGATCCGCCTCGCACATGCCAGGGGCCTGCAGGTGCACGCGTGGATCGCAGTCAACCTCGTGGCCTCGGCGACCGACCCGCCAACCGCGCCCTCGCATATCCTGACACGCCATCCCGAGTGGTTGATGGTGCCACGCTCGCTGGGGCAGGAACTGCACGGGGCCGATCCGCTCAGTCCCGGCTACCTCGGCCGGCTGACGCGGGTGCTGCGCACGCGCTCGTCGGACGTCGAGGGACTCTACGTCTCGCCCATTCCGCCGGACGCCGCCGTGCACATGGTCGCCGTGGCGCTCGACATCGTCCGGAGCTACGAGATCGACGGCCTGCATCTCGACTACATCCGGTATCCCGCCGGCGACTTCGACTACAGCCGGGCGGCGCTCGCGGCGTTCCGTGACGACACCTGGCGGTTCGTCGAGGCAAACGAACGGGCGCGGCTCGATCGCGTCGCCCGCGACGACGTCTTTGCGTGGGTCGACATGTTTCCGGCACGCTGGGCCGCCTTCAGGCGGGCGAGGCTCACGTCGATGGTCCAGCGACTGCGCACCGCGGTGCGCAGCGAGAAGCCAACGATCGTCCTCAGCGCGGCGGTTCGCCCGAACGCCGAAGAGGCCGCCACCGTCCGCTTCCAGGACTGGCGGCTGTGGCTCGACGAAGGCCTGATCGACGTTGCCGTGCCGATGATCTACACCAACGACGCCGCGCAGTTCTCGATCGACCTGCAGACGACGCTCCGGTTTGCGGCGCCCTCGCAGATCTGGGCCGGCATCGGCGCCTGGCGGCTCGACCCCGAGCAGACGGCCCGGCACGCCGCCGCCGCTCGCGATGCCGGTGCCGCCGGGACGGTGCTCTTCTCCTACGACAGCCTCGACGAACGCGGGGCCACGCCCGCTGAATACCTGGCGCGGGTGACGCGGGCCACCGGGGGCATCCCGCCGGGGCAGGTACAGCGCTGAGTCGCTGCTGACGCCGTGCCATACGACGACGTCGTTCGAGTGCTCGACGAGGCCGTCACGCAGCGCGCGTTCCCCTGCGCGTGCGTCGAGGTGGGCACGTCGCGCGGCCCGGTCTTCGCGCACGCCAGCGGCCGCCTGACCTACGACCCCGACGCGGTCCCGGCGGGGGCCACCACGATCTTCGACCTCGCCTCGCTCACCAAGGTGCTCGCCACGATGCCCATGGCGATCGCCGCCGTCGAACGCGGCGTGGTGAGGCTCGACACCCGGGTGGCCGATCGCGTGCGGCACTGGCGCGACGACAGCCGCGCCACGGCGACGCTCGCCGATCTGCTCGCGCACAGCGCGGGCCTCACATCGCACCTGCCCTTCTATCGCGACCACGTGGGCCGCACCGATGTCGAGCACTCCATCGCCACGCTGCCTCTCGAGTATCCCGTGGGCAGCCGGTCGATCTACTCCGACCTGGGCTTCATGCTGCTTGGCTGGTTGCTCGAGGACGCACTGCAGGCGAGTGCGCCCGAGTTCATGCGTCCCGTCCAGGCCGCACTCGGCACCGACACGTTGGCCTTCAGGCCATCACCTCACCTGCGTGGGCGCATGGCTCCCACCGGGACGAGTCCCTGGCGCGGTCGCACGCTGGTCGGTGAGGTGCACGACGACAACTGCGCGCTGCTGGGCGGGTGCGCCGGCCATGCCGGCTTGTTCGGGACCGCCGCGGATGTCGGCCGCTGGGCCGCTCACTGGCTGAGCGGCCTGGGCGGCCATGCCACGAGCGCATTCGGCTCGGCCACGACGCTTCGCAGGTTCATGCAGCGCACCAGTGTTCCCGGAAGTTCGCGGGCGCTGGCCTGGGACACGATGCTCCCCACGTCGTCGTGCGGCACGCGGATATCGGAGGATGCAGTCGGCCACACCGGGTTCACGGGCACGTCGCTGTGGATCGATCACCGCCGTGGCCTGTATGTGGTGCTGCTCACCAACCGCGTGCATCCCGACGCGTCGAACCAGGCCATCCTGTCGGTCAGGCGGCACGTGCATGACGCCGTCATCGCGGCCTTCGACGCCTGAACGGCATCGCACGTCCGCCGGGCACCGACCGTCGTCCTAATCGGCAATGTGTGAGCGAGACGTCCTGCCGGCGAGGTCAGTCCGGGGGAGTACGCGGAAACGACGGGCCACCCGGGCGCGTGGACGTGCCAGATCCGAACGGCCGCGAGAAGCCACCGCCGGGAGGGTTGCCCCCCGCCCCCGGTCCCATCCCGGGCCGCGACGCGCCGCCGGGTTGGCCAGGCACGGTGCCAGGAGCGCCGACCCGCTGCGAGGCCTGGGTGTAGACAAACTGCCATTCGTTGTATTTGCCGCGGCCCTTGTAGAGCCGATACGACGACTTCGTGCTCTTGCTCGCCACGCCGACGATGCCCCCGCGCGGCCCGGCCGTTCCGGGAGCGCCCGTCGTCAGGCCAGACCGTCCGCCTCCCGACAGCCCGGTGCGGTTCCCCGTCTCGGATTCCACCGGGACGAGTCCGGGAGCAGCCTGCTGCTGCGGCAGCATCCCCGGCCTGGGCGCGCCGCCTCCAGGCACTTGCCCGGGCACCGACATGAGCGAGTTCTGGTAGATGATCTGGAACTCCCCATCCTCGGCCATGGGGTCCTTGTACTTCTTGCGCAGGAACTTCTGCTGGAGCAGCACGTCGAGGCTCGGCGGAAAGGCGCCAGCGTACTTGCGCTGGAAGAGTCCGACGGCGCGGGCGTACTGCTCACCGCGGAACACGAGTTCATCCTCGCGCTCACGCTGGACGAGGGCCTTCCACGAGGGCATCGCCACCGACATCAGGATGCCCATCACCGCGATCGACACCAGCAGCGCAGCCATCGCGTAGCCCGCGTCTGCCCGCCCGTTCCCGCCTTGATTCTTCATTGATCGGCCAGTATCATCCGAGAGCTACCATGCTATCACCGCTCGCACGCCGCCTCCGCGTCACGCTCGTTGCGCTCCCCCTCCTCGGGTCGTTGTTCCTCAGCGCATGTGACAAGGTCGACCTGACGGCGCCGACCGACTCGTCCATCACCTTGACGACGAGCCAGACCGTCCTGCCCGTCACCGGCAAGGCCGAGATCACGGCCACCGTCACCGAGTCGGCGGGCACCCCGGTGCAGAACGGGACGATGGTGTACTTCACGTCGACAGTCGGCGTGATCGACCCGCGCGAGGCGCGGACCGAGAACGGCCGCGCGCGTGTGACGTTCGCGGGCAACGGCACGTCGGGCACCGCGAAGATCGGGGCAACGTCCGGCTCGGCGGTCGCCACCGAGATCGAGATCAAGGTCGGCGGCGCGGCCGCGTCGCGGGTCGTCCTCAATGTGTCGCCGACGGCGGTGCCCTCGACGGGCGGCACGGTAGCGCTGCTGGCGACGGTCACCGATGCCGATGGCAACCGCCTGCCCGGCGTGCCGGTGTCGTTCACGTCGACGGCCGGCGTCCTGGCCAACAGCACGGTCGTCTCCGACGACAACGGACAGGCGCGCACCACGCTGACGACGTCGGCGCAGGCCTCGGTGTCTGCCAGTGCGGGCGCGGCCGAGTCGGGCTCTATCGCGATCACCGTCGCGTCGGCGCTGCAGCTGACGCTGACCGCCCCGACCGGGACCCTCACCGCCGGCACGCCGCTCTCGTTCGGTGTGGGCATCGTCGATACGAATGCGTCGCCGGCGAGGCTCGTGACGCTGGACTTCGGCGATGGATCGAGCCAGCAGCTCGGCAGCCTGTCGGGGACGACGACGGTGGCGCACACCTATGGCAACGCCGGAACGTACACGGTGACCCTGACGGCAGTCGATCAATTGGGCCAGGCCTACAGCCGGGTGGCGGTGATTTCAGTCGGTGCGCGAGCGCCGCTCATCGTGAACGTCACGGCGAGCCCCAATACGCCCAACGTTCAGGCCGTGGTCACGATCAACGTGGCGGTGCAGCCCGCGGCGACGCAGGTGCAGCGCTACGAGTACAACTTCGGCGACGGCATCCAGACGACGCTGGCGTCGAGCCAGACGACGCACTTCTACGCGACGGCGGGCAACAAGGTGATTACCGTCCGGGTCGTGGCCGTTGACGGCAGTTCGGCGACCGGCCGCACAGAGATCAACGTCATCCAGCCCTGATTCGACGCGACCATCCGCGCGCGGCGTCCTTGGGGCGCCGCGCGCAGGTGGCCAGCGAATCGCCCTTCGGCGGGTCGCCGCTCAGACCTCCACACACCCCGATGTCCCGCCCGCCGCGGTACCGACGCATGGTCGGCCCGCGCGGCGAAGCTCCGCCGTCGCCGCCTGTGCGGGAGTCCTGCCAGGGCAGCGGGCGCCGTTGGCTCGGGCGGGGTCAGGGCGTGCGAAATGCGATGAAGAAAGATGTGACCCCACCGCAGCTGTGGCGGGGTCAGGGCATGCGGAATGCGATGAAGAAAGATGTGACCCCGCCTCACCACTCCGAGTAGGGGGTGCCGGCGATCGAGGTCTTGTCCGACCCGCTCTTCACGTCGAAGATGCCGGGTTCGGCGTTCGGATTCGACGTGTCGGGTTCGGACTGTACCGGCACCCAGCTGTCGGTCGACTGCGTAAAGGGGTCTTCGGGAATGCGCCTGAGGTAGCCGTCGCTGACCAACGCGTCGAGTGCCGACGGGTAGCGGTTCTTGTCGGCGTAGTACTGGTCGATGGCGTCGCGCATCCGGAAGAGGTTCTCCTTCAGCACGGCCTCCTGCGAGATACGCACCGCGCGCTGGTAGTTGGCCATCGCGATGCCCGCCAGCAGGGCGATCATCGCCGTCACCACCGTCAGCTCGATCAGCGTCCAGCCCGCCTGCGACAGACCACGCCGGCTACCAGTCACGGTAGTTCGTCCCGTCCAGCGCCACGCCGTCACTCTTGGTGTAGACATCGTAGACATTCTGCCCGCCCCACGACGTCGCGTCGGGCTTGTCCTGGTACGACCGCATGCCCCACTCCGCCTCGCCCGTCATCGGGTCGATCGGCACGCGGCGCAGGAAGCGGAGCTTGCGGCCCGAGGCGTCGTTGGCCGCCGACACGCCCTCGACCAGGATCTCGAGCGTGGCCGGATAGCCCTCGCTGCCGGCGCGCACGTCCGTCGAGGCAATCTGGCCGAGGTCGACGGCGTCCTTGTACTTGTCGATGGCCGTGCGCATCTCGCGCAACACGCGGCGCAACTCCGCCTCGCGTTGCCGCTGCATCGATACGCGCGCCAGCGGCAAGGCCGCCGACGCGAGGATCATCAGCACCACCGACACGACGAGCACCTCGACGAACGAGAAGCCACCCGCGGCCCGCGCGTCGCGCCAGCGTCGCCTCATCGCCGGCCAGCCTCCAGCGTCGTCGCCATTGTTCTACTCAGCGCACCGTCACCGACGCGGGCATGAACTGCACCGGCATCGACGTGCCATCGGGCGCCGTCACGACGCCCGACGTCGAAATCACCGCGGTGCCGGCCCCCACGGCGTCGAACAGGATCGCCGCCAGCAGGCCGGAGCCGGACGCGCCGGCCTGGTCGCCGGTGCGCGTCATCGTGATGTCGATGCGACCGTTGGCGGCATCGACCTGGTGCGTGAAGGCCACCGCCACCCCGCCTTGCCGGAGGAAGCTGCCCTCCTGGACCGACCGCACCCTGAGGGCCGCCGGATTGAACGTCACCGACAGGCTGACGGTGCTGGCCCGGCTGGCGCTCGCGATCGACAACGGCACCGTGTACGGACCGCCCCCGACCGAGAACTCGTTGCCGGGCGTCGAGAGCAGCACCTGCGCCGGCGCAGGCGCGGGCGGCACCGCCCCAGTTGCTGGCGCCGGAGTCGGCGTCGCCGCCGGAGGCTCAGGCAGCCGCGGCGCGGTGTTCGACGGCGCCGGCTGCGGCGATCCCGCCGGAGCCGAGGTCGATGGCCGCGGCATGCCCGGCGCGGCGGCTGGCGCCTGCGGCATCCCCGGCGGCGGCGGACCGGTGGCGGGCAGCGTCGTCGGCGCCGTCGGCGCCGCGCCTGCGGGCGCCGATGGCGCGGCTGCCGGCGCGGTCTCGGGCTCGGCGTTCGGATTGATCAGCGGCGGCGGGCCCGACAGGCCAATGCTCTGCTGCGATCCGATGAAGATGGGCGACAGGTCCGCGGCCGTGATCTCGTGCGTGCGCACGATGCGCGGCGTCAGCAGCATCACGATGTCGGTCTGCGCCGTCGTGATGTCGTTGTCAGAGAACAGCTGCCGCAGGATCGGCAGGTTCATGATCCCGGGCAGACCGCGGAGGCTCCGGCGGTCTTCCTCGCGCAGCAGGCCCGCGAGCAGGTGCGACTCCCCCTCGCGCAGCCGCAGGCTGGTGGTCACCTTGCGCGACCCGAACGTCGGCAGCGACTGCCCCGCCACGTCGATGTTTCCGCCAAGCGTGCTGCTCTCGATCTCGACGTCCATCAGGATGTCGCCCTCGTAGCTCACCCGCGGCGTCATCACCACGTTGACGCCGACCGGCCGGTACGAGAACGACGTCAGGGGATTCGACGACACACCGCCGGCCGCAAACGGCGTGAACACGGTCGAGGGCACGGGAATCTCGTCGCCGAGGTTGAGCGTCAGCTTGACGCCTTCGCGGCCCCGCAGCTGCGGCTTGGCAATGAGCCGGCTCTGCGAGTCGCTCGCCAGGAACCGCACGACCGCCTGCGGTACCGTCATGTAGAAGTCGGCGGTGCTGACACCGCGCGTGATCGTGTTGAGGTTGAACGCGCTGTTGCTCGTGGTCGACGTGGTCGTCGACGACCCGCTGCCGTTCGGCGAGGTCTCGGGCGAGAAGATCGTGCCCACCGAGTACTGCGACAGGTTGAGCCCGTACTGCTTCGCGCGCGACCGGCTGACCTCGAGGATCTCGACGTCGACGACGAGTTCGGCCCGCGGCTTGTCGTTGGTCTCGATGATGCGCTCGATGACCTCGGCGACGCCACGGGTGGCGCGGATCGTGATCGTGTTGGCGCCCTTGTTGACCGCGATGACGGGCGCGATGGGCAACCCCTGGATACGGGTGATCGAGTTGAGCAGCTGGACCAGTTCGGCCGGATCCGCGTGCGAGATGAAGAAGGTGCGGATCACCTGCTCTTCGTAGGTCTGCCGCTTCTGCGCGTTGTCGGGGATGATCAGGATCGTGCGGTCGTTGATCACCTTGTACCAGAGCTGATTCGTGCTCAGGATCTGGTTCAGGGCGTCTTCGAGCGTCAGGCCGTTGAGCTGCACGCTGAACGTGCTCGGCCTGAAATCGCGCTCGTACATGATGTTGATGCCGGTCGACGTCGCGATGAAGTTCAGGATGTCCTGCGTGCTCGCGTTGTTGAACCGGAGGTCGATCGGCGCCCGCGACGCCGGGTTCAGGTCGGGCACGCGGCCCTCGCGGCGCGCCTTTTCGCGCATCTGCTCGATGGCGGGCTTGGGCCTGGCCGCCTCGAGGCGATCGCGCACGGTCCGTTCGAGGTCGATCGCCTTCTGCGCCGCCTGGCGGTTGCTCGGATCGAACTCCGCCGACTTGCGATACTCGAGGATGGCCTGCTCGAGGTCGTCCTTGCCCTCGGCCTCGCGGGCGCGATCGACGTGGATGCGCGAGGCGGCCAGCATCGCGCGCTCGAGCTCGATCTTGTAGTCGGCCCGATCGGGCGAGTCCTGGACGGCGCGCGTGTAGTAGGCCACGGCAGCGTCCCAGTCGCCCAGCCTGGCCGCATCTTCGCCACGGCGGGCGGCACGGCTGGCGCCGCAGCCGGCCACGCCGGCGGCCAGGGTCACGAGCACGATGATCGCGGTGAGGCGACGTGTCACGAAGAGTCCTCTCGAGTGATGCTGCATTGGACGCGCCTACGAGCCCGACAGCCGGATCGTCTGGCGTCCGCGCCCGTCGACGTATTCCATCTGGATCGATTCTTCGCCGATCTTCACGACGCGATAGCGACCTTCGATGATATCGCCCTCGCGGCCGTGATAGACGAACTTCCCGTCAGAGAGCACCGCGATGCGCCCCGTGTCTCCCTGCGTCAGCGTGCCGATGAACTTGTAGCTGATCGGCGGCGGGGGGGGCGGCACCGGCGGGCCCGCCGGTTCGACGGGCACCACCACCGGCGGTGCGGTCATGCCGCCGTTGCCTGGACGCCCGCCGGGTGATGGCGGCGGAGGCGGCGGCGCGGCAGGACGGAACCGGAACGGGTCGCGCGTGGCCTCGGCCGGTTCGGGTGCCACCGCGTCGAGCCGGGCCAGCTGCACGTCGAGCGCCCCAGGCGCGAGCACGGCCTCGGCGCCGGCGGTGCCACGCCCCCGCGCGGCGGTCGCCGACTGCGCGGCCGCCTGGCGCTGCGCGCTCGTCGCCCGCGGCCGTGCGGCTGGCGCCGACGTGCCGGGGCCGAACTGCCACACGACGACCGCGACGAGCACGATCCCCAGTGCCCCGAGCAACACGGCCTGCCGACGCTTACTGTCCACGGGCCTCCCTGAAGAACGTCGACACGTCAAACGACAGCCGCAGCCGTGTTCCCTCGCGTTCGTTCTGCTGCAACGACATCCGCCGGATGATCACGAACTCGGGCGCCGTTTCGACCGCATAGACGAAATCGCGGACCTCGGTGTAGTCGCCGAGCAGTTCCATCGACATGTCGAGCCGCGTGAGCGCGCTGGTCTTCTCCGACTCGATCGAGAAGGTCCGCCGGTCGAATCCGAGGCGCGCGTCGCGCGCGAGCTGGGCCAGTCGCAGGTACGTCACCTCGCGGGCCGCGCTCTGGTCGACGGGCAGCACGTCGGCGTAGAACCGCCGCAACTGGTCGTTGGCCCGCACGCGCCCCTCGACGGTGCGCCGGGCCTGTGCGAGCTGCGCCGTGGCGGCGACGACGTCGCGGGCCGCGTTCTGCGCCCGCTCGTCGGTGGCCGCGAGGCGGCCCCCCAGCGGCAGAACGCCCAGCACATAGACCAGCACGTTGGCGAGCGCGAGCATGGCAGTTCCAAGCATCCACCCGCGCTTTTCGGCCATCACGCGATTGAAGGCGATCATCGCGCCACCCCGTCGGTCGCCGAGGCCGGCGTCGCATCACCGGCAGCCGCGGATGCCGGCGCGTCCCCGGCCTCGCGGGCCGCCGTCGCCACGTAGTCGCTCTGAATCGCCGCCTGGAAGTCGCCGCTCTCGAGCAGCTGCTCGTCGACCGAGATCAGGTTCCTGAACGCGCCCGTCTTCTCGAGGCGACGCATGAAGGTGTCGATGTCCTCGATCCGGCGCCCGATCACGATGAGCTTGACGCCGACGCGGCCATCGCTGAACCCCGGCTGGACCGACTGCAGCATCACGTCTGGCGGCAGCGTGCCCTCGATCTGGTTGAGCAGCTCGGTCCACGAGAACGTCCGCCGGTCGATGAGCACGTTGGCCTCGCGCGCCGCCGCGAGCACCTGCTCGAGGTCGTCCTGCTGCACGGTCGCGCGTACCTGCTGCGCCTGCCGCCGCAGGTCGGCCGCCCGGGCTTCGTCGCCCGCCGCCTGGCCGGCCAGCATCGTCTGCCGCGACGAGAGCGAGACGAGTTGCCAGCCGTTGAGCGCCGTCACCACGGCGAGCACGAGACCCGCCAGCCCGAGCCCGACGTGCAGGCCACGCTCGTTGTAGAAGGGGCGCGTCGAGAGGTTCAGTCTGAGCATCCGGTCCTCGCCTTCACGCCTGCGCCAGCAATGTGCCGGCGCTCGAGGCCAACGCGGCCACGAGGTCGGGTGCCACGGCGATGCGATCCGCGAACGCCACCGCCCCGTCGAGGCTCACCGGCTCGATCCGGAGCCCGGTGCGCCCCTCGAAGGCGTGGTGCACGCTCCCCAGCACATCCTGCCGGCCGGCCCGATCGGCAACCACGACGCGGTCGAGGCCCTGCCCGCCGAGGCGATCCACGTGGTACATCGCCGACTGGTAGATCGCGTCGGCCAGCGCGGCCTCGCTGTCGGGCGGCATCGCGCGGAAGAAGATCGCGGCGCCTCGACGCACGATGGCGATCGTCGACGCGTCGCTGCCGACGTGCACCAGCATCCAGTCGCCCTCGGCCGCACCGCGCGCCAGGGCGAGGTTGATCGCGCCACACGCCGCCACGTCGACGAGGCCGGCCGCCGCATGCGCGGCCGCACACAACGCTTCGTACTCCTCGATGACGTCGCGGCGGGCCACGGCGACCACGAACTCGCGCCCCCCCCCGTCGAGCACCTGCCCGTCGGTAATCGAGACGACGGCAGCGTCGAGCGGGAACGGCGCCGCCTTGCGGACGTTGAAGCGGATCAACTGGTCGCGTTCCTCGATCCTGGCCGGGACGTGATCGAGTCGCACCACCGACAGGCGGGCGACGACGTCGGGCACCACCAGCGCCACGCGCTTCGGCGTGCCCAGCGCCTCGAGCACGCGCGCGACCGCGTGGCTGACCACGTCGTGCTGCACGACGTTCGGCGCCGTGAGCGACGGCACGATCGCGCCCGCGGGCAGGGGCTCGATGGCGTGCGCCTGCACACTCCGACCCGACCCGCACACCAGGCCAGCGACACGCTCGGCGCTGATCTCGATCGCCGCCGCCACGGGGGGCGATGACCACCACGACGACACTCCGGCGCTGTTGCTCATTCGACGAATGTCACCTTGTTGACTTCACGCAGCGTGGTGCGGCCGTTGAGCACCTGCTCGACCGCGCCCTGCCTGAGGAACCGCATGCCCTCGTCGCGCGCCACGCGCTTGATCTCGCTGTTGGGGCGGCGGTCGAGGATCATCTCGCGGATCCGGTCTGAGAGATCGAGCAGTTCGCAGATCGCCATGCGGCCCTTGAAGCCCGTGCCGCCGCACTCGATGCAGCCCGCCCCCTCGAAGAACACGTGCGTCCGGGCCAGCGACGGGTCGAGCGCCGACTCGACGAGCAACTGCTCGGGAACCGTGGTCGGGCGCTTGCAATGCGTGCATGTCAGGCGCACGAGCCGCTGCGCGAGCACGCAGTTGAGCGCCGACACGAACTGGTAGGGCTCGACGCCCATGTTGAGAAAACGCCCCAGCACGTCGATCACGTTGTTGGCGTGCACCGTCGTGAACACCAGGTGGCCCGTGAGCGCCGAGTTGATCGCAATCTGCGCCGTCTCGGCATCGCGGATCTCGCCGACCATGATCTTGTCGGGGTCGTGCCGCAGGATCGACCGGAGGCCGCGGGCGAACGTCAGGCCCTTCTTCTCGTTGATGGGAATCTGCGTGATGCCGCGCAACTGGTACTCGACCGGATCTTCGATGGTGATGATCTTGTCTTCGACCGACTTGATCTCCGACAGCGCCGCGTACAGCGTCGTCGTCTTGCCCGACCCGGTCGGCCCCGTCACCAGCACCATCCCGTAGGGCTCGCGGATGTACTTGCGGAAGCGCTTCAGCTCCTCCTCGGGGAACCCGAGGATGTCGAGCCGCAACTCGGTGAACTGCTCGCTGATCGATTCCTTGTCGAGGATGCGGATGACCGCGTCTTCGCCGTGCACGCTCGGCATGATCGAGACGCGGAAGTCGATCGTCTTGCCCTTGATCCGCAGGCGGAAGCGCCCGTCCTGCGGCACGCGCTTCTCGGCGATGTCGAGTTCGGCCATGACCTTGATGCGCGAGATGATCGGGCCATGGAACTTCTTGTCGATCGGCCGCATCGCCGGCTGCAGCACGCCGTCGATGCGGTACTTGACGTGTACCGCGTCGTCCTGCGTCTCGATGTGGATGTCGCTGGCGCGGCGCTGGATGGCCGTGAACACCGTCGAGTCCACGAGCCGGATGATCGGGCTCGTGTCGTTGTCGGCGGTCAGCCGCTCGACGGTGAGGTTCTCGTCGCCGTTCTCGTCTTCACGCAGGATCTGCAGCGTGAAGCTCTCGGTCGCCTCCTCGAGCACCCGCGACGAGCTCTCGCTCTTCTGGAGCATCGCCTGGATGGCCGACGGCGCCCCGACCGTGACCTTGAGCGGCGTCGCAAGCAGAACCGACAGCTCGTCGATCATCGGCAGGTCGGTCGGATCCGACACCACGATGACCAGGGCATGGGCCTCGCGACGATGCGGCACGAAGCCGTAGCGCAACATCAGGTCGGCCGGAATCGAGCGGAACAGCTCGGCGTCGAGATGGAAGTCGTCCATGTCGACGAACTCGAGCCGGTAGCGGGCGGCCAGCGAGCGCGCGCGCGCGATCTCGGCGGCCAGGTCGACCGAGACGGGCGTCTCGCCCGGCGCGTAGAGCGCCTGCACGGCTTCGACGGCCGAGAGCGGCGCTCCCGGCTGATTCAACGGCGTTCCCACGCACGCTCCCCCGGTGCCGCGATCATCGCGCCACCACCGACGACAGTTCGAACACCGGCATGTAGAGCGCGAGCAGCAGCGTCGCGATCACGATGCCCATCACCACGAGCAGCAGGGGCTCGATCATCGTCACGAAGCGTGTGAGCGTCGTGTCGATCTCCTCGTCGTAGAAGTCGGCAAGGCTGTTGAGCATGTCGCCCAGCGCACCGGTCGACTCGCCGACCTCGACCATCTTGGTCGCCACGTCGGGAAACACCGCGCGCGCACGCATCGCCGTGGCAAGCCCCTCGCCCTCGCGCACGCGCTGCGCGACGACCGTCAGTTCCCCGGCGACATGGCGGTTTCCCACCGCGTCAGACGCCACCGCCAACGCGTTCACCAGCGGGATGCCGCCCGTCAGCAACGTCGCCACGGTGCGCGCCATCTGCGACGTCGCGAACTTCTGCGCGACGCCTCCGAGAAAGGGGATGCCGAGCATCCACCGGTGCAGGCGGGCCCGCTGGCCGGGTTGCCGGGCCCACGCCCACGTCGCCACGACACCGCCCACGAGCCCCGCAAGCACCGCCGGCCACCACGTGATGAGGAACGACGACAACCCGATGATGACGCGCGTCAGCCAGGGCAGTTCGCGCCCGAAGTTCGCATAGAAATCGGCGAAGGCCGGCACGACCTTGACGACGATGAGGATGACGACGCTCAGCGACAGGATGGTGAGGATGCCCGGGTAGACGAGCGCCGATACGGTCTTGCGCTTGACCGTGCTGATGACCTTGACGTAGGTGACGTAGCGCCGCAGGACCTGCTCGAGGCCGCCGCTCTTCTCGCCGGCCAGCAGCGAGGCCGTGTAGATCCCCTGCACCAGGTCGCCGTGCGTGGCAAACGCGTCTGACAGCGACGTGCCGCCGCGCACTTGATCGTGCACGTCGTCGAGGACCTGCTTGAACGTGGGGTGCTGGACGCGCTGGCGCAGGATGTCGAGCGACTGCACGAGCGGCATGCCCGCCTTGAGCAGCGTCGCCAGTTCCTGGTTGAAGACGAGGAAATCCCGCTGCGGCAGGCGCCGCCGGCTGGGCATGGCCAGCACCGGCAGGCCGAGCCCGGGAATCGTCAGGCCCGCAGCCGGGCGCGCCGCGAGAAGGACGAGGCCGCGGTCTTCGAGGTCGCGCCTCAGGCGCAACTCGGTCTCCGCGACGTGCACCTCATCGCGCACCTCGCCCGTTGGGGTGGCTACTCTGCAGCGAAACTCCATCCGTACGCGTCGGGCTCCAAGCGGCTCAAGCCGTTGACTTCCAGTCGATTAGCCGCCTTCAGAGCGCGCCGATTATATCAGACGGTCCAGGCGTCCAGACGGCCGTCCGCGCCGCTCATCTCAGGGGGAGCAGGAGCGCCGGCTGGTGCCAGCGCGAGAGGATCCGCGAGACGTACGAGCGGGTCTCGCGGTACGGCGGCATTCCGCCATAGCGCCGCACCGTGCCCTCGCCCGCGTTGTAGGCGGCCAGCGCCAGCGGCACGTCGAACCGATCCAGCAGCGACTTCAGGTGCCGGATGCCGGCCTCGATGTTCGCCTGCGGATCATAGGGGTCGGCCACCGCATACTGCCGGGCAGTCGCGGGCATCAGTTGCATCAGGCCCATCGCCCCCTTGCGCGAGCGCGCCTGCGGGGCATAGTTCGACTCTGCGGCAATCACCGCGTGCACCAGGCCGGCATCGACGCCGTGCCGCCGGGCCAGCGGTTCGATCAGGTCGGTGAAGGGCGCCGGCACGGGTGCGGGCGCCCCGGCCGCTGCCATCGGTGCCGGCGCGACGTCGGCCACGGGTTCGGGCCACGGCACCTCGTCGGGTTCGATGCGATCCACGAGCGCCACGTCGCACGACACCTCTCCCCCGCTGCGCAGCGTGAGCACGACCTGCGTACCCTCGAAGCGATGTGCCTTGACCGACCACGAGCGGCCGTTGGTGAGGAAGACGAGATCGGCGCTCGCCGGGGCGGCAAGCAGCAGGATGGCCACGAGGCCC
>JAEUQQ010000698.1 GCA_016789685.1 Acidobacteriota bacterium
GCGGGGGCGACCGCGGGCTGGAGTTCGCCCCGGCGGGGCCGATGACGTAGGCATGGACGTCCCGCGCGTCGACTCTGCACAGTTGCGCCCGGCGTCGGCCCAGATGATGGCCGACACCGCGCTCGATCTCGTGCGTGGCGACCGGTTCGCCGCCACCGTGGTGGCGCTGCACGAGGCAGGCGAGATCGTGCTCGCCACCCCGAGGGGGGCGTTCATCAGCCAGAGCGACGTCCGGCTCGTGCCCGGGCAGGCGCTCGTGCTCGAGGTCGTCAGGGGCGGCAACGCGCCGATGCTGCGAATCGTCGACGGCGCGTTCCACTTCGATGAGCAGGCGTTCGCCGAAGCCGTCATCGAGGCGGTTCGCCGGCACATGGGCGCCGAGCGTCAGGCGGGCCGGAACGGTGCGCCACTCGACGAACGCCAATTGGCTGCGGCGCTGCGCGCGCATATCAACGCGCCAGGCGCCCCGCTCACTCAAGACCAGCGTGCCGTCGCCGCCCGGCTCCTCGCGCCGCTCGACCCGCACGCGCCAACTGCCGACATCGCCGATCACCTGCGCGTCCTGATCGAGAACGGTGGCACCCAGCTCGAGCCGCACCTGCGAGCGGCCCTCGCGGGGCGCCCGCCGGCGGGGCCCCTGCCGGCCGACGTGGCGAACGACCTCCGGGTGCTGCTCGCCGCCCTCCTGAAACCGGGCGCTGACGACACGGCGCGCACCGAGGCGCGACAGCGGCTGAGCGCGCAGCTGGCCAACGACGTACTCGAGCGACAGCTCGATCAGGCCCTCCAGTGGGTCAAGCACGGCGTGCTGGCGGCTGACGTGCCGGTCGCCGACGGACGTGACGACCGCGTCAGGATGGAGTACGAGCGCGATGCGCGCCGGAGCGAGGGCGAGGGCGATCGCCCGGCAGACCATTCGCTGCGGCTGGCATTCGACCTCGAGGCGCTCGGCCGCCTCGATGTGGTGGTGACCTGGTCGGGCGGTTCGGCGTCGATGCGCGTCCGCACGGACGACGACGAGACGCGCGGCCGCGTGGTCGACGGGCTCACCGACCTGCGCGCCTCGCTGCGTGCGCGCGGGCTCGCCCTGCAACACGCCGACGTCGTAGTTGGCGAGGCGCCGGCGGCCGACGTCGCGGCACCGAGCGAACCGCCGCCGAGTGGTTCGATCCTCAGGCTGGTGGGTTGACGTGGCGGCTCCGCGTCCCCGCGCCGCCGCGCTCGAGTTCGACCCCGCACGCCATACGGCGCCGCGGCTCGTCGCCAAGGGCGATGGTCTCGTCGCCGAGCGGATCCTCGCGATCGCGCGCGAGCACGGGATTCCGATTCGCGAGGATCGCGCCCTGGTCGACCTGTTGGCGCGGCTCGATCTGAACGAGCAGATTCCGCAGGAACTCTTCGGCCTCGTCGCCGAGATCATCGCCTGGGTCTACCGCATGCAGGCGCTCGCGGCGACACCGGTGGCAGCGCGCGGACCCGCGGCCGGGCCGCGCTGACACGCAGCGCCACGGAGAATTTTCACCCGTCGTCGCACGCCCCGCGGGTGCTGGCGCAGATCGTTGCTATCATGGCGGGTCATGAACACTGCGACCAGCCGTCACCGTCATCCCATCCCCGGCACCGACACGTGGTCGCCCGTCGACGCCGCCGAGCTCTACGAAGTTGCGCGCTGGGGCAAGGGGTACTTCTCCGTGTCTGGCGACGGCCACATGCTGGTCCATCCGACGAAGGATCCGCAGAAGTCGATCGATCTCAAGCAACTCGTCGATCACCTGCAGTTGCGCGGCATCGCGCTGCCCACGCTGGTGCGGTTCAGCGACATCCTCAAGCACCGCCTCGGTGAAATTCACGAGGCGTTCCGGACGGCCATCACGCAGCACAACTACACCGGCAAGTACATCTGCGTGTACCCGATCAAGGTGAACCAGCAGCGGCAGGTGGTCGAGGAAGTGCTCGATTTCGGCCGGCCGTACAACTTCGGGCTCGAGGCAGGCTCGAAGCCCGAACTGATGGCCGTCGCCGCGGTGGCCTCGAACGAGACGCCGATCATCTGCAATGGCTTCAAGGATGCCGAGTTCATCGAGATGGCAATGCTGGCGCAGAAAATCGGCCGCCAGATCATTCCCGTCGTCGAGAAGTACACCGAGCTCGAACTCATCCTCGAGTACGCCGAGAAGGTCGGCGTGCGACCCAATATCGGCATGCGCGTGAAGCTCGCCGCGCGCGGCGGCGGGCGATGGCAGAGTTCGGGCGGCTACCGGTCGAAGTTCGGCCTGACCGTCACCGAGATCCTGCAGGCACTCGACCTGCTCAAGTCGCGCGGGATGGAGGACTGTTTCAAGCTGCTCCACTTCCATCTCGGCAGCCAGATTCCCAACATCCGTATCGTCAAGGGGGCGCTCACCGAAGCGGCGCGCGTGTATACGGAGTTGGCGAAGGCGGGGGCCGGCCTCCAGTACCTCGATGTGGGCGGCGGCCTCGGCGTCGACTACGATGGCTCGCAGACCAACTTCGAGTCGAGCATGAACTACACGCTCGACGAGTACGCCAACGACGTCATCTACCACGTGCAGTCGGTCTGCGACGAGGTGGGCGTGGCGCACCCCACGATCGTCTCGGAGAGCGGACGCGCGGTGGTGGCCTACCACTCCGTGCTGGTCTTCAACGTGCTGGGCGTCTCGAACTTCGGCGACACGAAGAACGTGCCCACGACGGCGCTCGACGAGTACGAGCAGCCCATCTGCGACCTCATCGAGACGTTCAACACGGTGACCGCGCGCAACGCGCTCGAGGCGTATCACGACTCGCAGCAGGCGCTCGACATGGCGTTGAGCCTCTTCAACACGGGCTACCTGCCGCTGCAGCAGCGCTGCATGGCCGAGAACCTGTACTGGGCGATCTGCGAGAAGCTGCAAGCCATCGTCAAGACGCTCGACGAGGTGCCCGAAGACCTGCAGGGGCTCGACGAGGCCCTGTCAGACACCTACTTCTGCAACTTCTCGCTCTTCCAGTCGATTCCCGACAGCTGGGCGATCAAGCAGCTGTTCCCGGTGATGCCGATTCACCGCCTCGGCGAGAAGCCCGCGATTCCGGCGGTCCTCGGCGACATCACCTGTGACTCCGACGGCAAGATCGACCAGTTCATCGACCGGCGCGACGTCAAGAAGGCGTTGCCGCTCCACACGTTCAACGGCGACCCGTATTACCTCGGCGTGTTCCTTGTCGGCGCCTACCAGGAGATCCTCGGCGACCTGCACAACCTGTTCGGCGACACGCACGCGGTGCACGTGACGCTCGACGACCAGGGCGGGGTCGTGCTCGACGAGGTCGTGAAGGGCGACACGGTCAAGGAAGTGCTCGACTACGTGGAGTTCGAGTCAGAGGGACTGGTCAACAAACTGCGCGCCGACGTGGAGTCGGCTGTACGCGAGAGCCGCATCGGCTTCGAAGAGGCCGGACGCCTGCTGCGTTTCTACGAGGACGGGCTGGGCGGCTACACCTACCTCGAAGATCCCAACGAGCGCTGACGGGCTGCCGCACTCCACGTCAGCGGCGGAAAGACGAAACGGGCGACCGGGAGTGCTTCCCGGCCGCCCGTTTTCGCTCTTCTCACTATGACGCTGCCGCGATCGTACCGCGGCTGCTCAGCCGCGCCGCCCCGCTTCAGCAGCCGGACGTCGGGGTCCGCGACGTTCGCCGCGCTCGCCACGCTCCCGGTCGCCGCCGCGCTCGCGATCACCGCGTGCCCACGGCGCACTACCGCGGTGCCCGGCGTCGCGTTCGTCATCCTCTCCGGTACCAAACACCTCGAAGAAGCGCTTCGACGCCCTGAAAAACCTGCCCGCCAGGGCATGCCCGTCGGGGCCTGGCACCGGCCCGAGGCGTCGCCACGCGGCCTGCGCCTCCTTGACGGCGGCGATGGCCGCCCGCTTCTTCGCGTCTTCATCGACCCGGCCGCCGATGGTATTGGCGGCGAGGGCGTCCTTGAGCATCGCCGCCAGCGTCGTCGAAGGTGACGCCGCGAGTTCGTGCGTCTGCACCGGGCCGCTCAGGAACCCCTCGACCTGCGTGACCAGCTTTTCCATGCGCTCGCGGTTGGCGGCGATGTCGAGGCGCGACCCCTTGAACACCTCGGGGTTCTGTTCGACGATGGCCATCAGCGCCGTGTCGAGTCGCTGTTCGATCGGTTCGATGAGCTGACGCGGAACTCTCGGTCCGTCGTGCCACTGCTGCCAGAGGTGCAGGACCTGGTTGCGCAGCTGCTCGGGGGCAAGCGGTTCGGCTCCTTCGGCGGGAGGCGCGAGCAGGGCTTCGAGCCCGACGACGGCGCTTTCGCGCGACGCGACGTGGGATTGCAGTTCGTGTTGGTCGCGGTGCTTGTAGCGTTCGAAGAACTGGTCGCACGCGGCGCGGAACCGCGTCCAGAGCACCTCGGACTTCTGCTTCTTGACGGGGCCCACCGTCTTCCACTCGGCCTGGAGGCGCTTGAGTTCGGCGGAGGCCTGCGTCCAGTCGGTCGACTGCGAGAGTGCCTCGGCGCGAGCCACGAGCGCTTCCTTCTTCTCGGCGTTCTCGTGCCAGACGCTCTTGCGCTGCGCCAGGTCTTCCTTGCGCCGCGTGAAGAACCGGTCGCAGGCCGTGCGGAAGCGGTTCCAGAGTTCCTGCGAGTGCTCGCGGCCGGCCTGCCCGGTGTGCTGCCACTCGGCCTGCAGCTTCTTCAACTCCTCGCCGGTCGTGATCCAGTCGCTCGACTCCGCCAGCGCCTCGGCGCGTGTCACCAGGGCCAGCTTGCGTTCGAGATTCTCGCCCTCGGTCTTGCGCAGGGTCGCGAAGTGGGCATCGACCTGCGGCCTGACGGCATCGCAGGCGGCCTTGAAACGCAGCCAGAGCGCTTCCGACTTGTCCTTGGGCGCGGCGCCGACCTGCTTCCAGCGCTGCTGCAGGTCGCGCACGCGCTTGGCCAGCTCCGTCGGGTCGCTGACGGCCCCGAGGGCCTCGGCCTCCTTGCAGAGATCCTCCTGCACCGTCGCGTTGGCCCAGCGGCGCCAGTCTTCGGCATCGCGCAGTTCCTGCACGCGGGGCAACAGGGCGGTGTGGGCGGCGCGCAGCTTCTCGACCCAGCCGTCCTCGTCCCTGGGCACCGGGAACGCGCCGGGGCTCTCGAGTGCCTGCCTGAGGTCGCGCAGCGTGCGGTCGCCGTCCTTGAGACTCAGGTCGGCGTGGGCGATCAGGGCATTGGCCGTCGCCAGGAGGCGGTCGAGACGTGCGACGTTGCGCTGCGCGTCCTGTGAGCGCTGTTCGCGCTGCTTGCGGTCGCGCGCCGACAACTGCTCCTCTGCTGCCCGCCAGGCGGCCGACAGGGTGTCTGACGCCGAGGCCCCGCCGGCATCACGCCACTTCGCCGCCAGCCCGGTCCACGCGCGCCGGGCGTCGGCGAGGGGCTCGAGGGCCGCGATGCGGGTTGCTTCGCCGGCCAGTGGGGCGAGCCGCTCCTCGAGCGCGGCGCCCTCGGCCTGGCGGGCCGCGCGGCGCGCGATGTCATTGCATGCCCGCGAGAACCGGTCGTCGAGCTGCCTGACGTCACTCGACTCTCGCATCGACTCGGGCCACGCCGGCAGGGCGACCCACAGGGTGCGGACTTCGTCGAGATTGGCGTCGGCCGCGCCGCTGGTCGCGAGCGCTTCGACCCGCTCGCACAGGGCGATCCGCCCCGCGGCAGCCTGCTCGGCGTCCGCGGCCAGGGCGCGCATGGCGGCCTCGTGGGCGGCACGCTCGTCGGCACTGCGCGACAGCAACGTGCGCACGTCGGCCACCGCGGCCTGGAAACGTTCGGCGACTTCGGGGGCGGCCTCACCCGCCAGCACCTGCCACTCGCCCTCGACTGCGGCCAGGTGCTGCTCGGCGCGATGCAGGTCGGTCTCGCGCGCCAGGCCTTCCGCAATCTCGCAGAGCTGGAGGCGCCGGTGCACCGCTGGCGGTGGCGTCACCGCCGGGGCGGCCGCCTCTTCGAGCGCGTGGAGCGCAGCCCGTGCACGGCGCTGCACGACCTTGCTGCGCGCGCGGGTGGCGATGGTGTTGAGCAGCTCGCGCGACGGCCCGAGGCGATCAAGTGCCGCAAGGCCGACGTCGCGGTGTTCGGTCTTCGTCGCCACGGCGACGATGTCGGCCTCGTCGGTGAGGCGTTCGAGCGCCGACCGTCGCACGGCGGCGTGTGTCGCCTGGCGCGCCACCGAGCCGATGAGCCGCGAATCGGCCAACCGGCCGAGCGCCTCGAGCGCAATCGGCTCGAGTTCGGCTGAGCGCGCGACGACATTCAGGTCTTTTTCGTGCGAGAGCCCACTGAGCGCCGCTCGGGCATCGGCGACCTCGCCGCTGTCCTGGGCCAGCGCGAGCAGCAGGTCGCGGGCGACCGCCTTGACCGACTCATCTGGGTCGGCAGCGGCGATCCCGGCGATCGTGCCGGCGTCGGTCAACTTGGCCACGGCGGCTCGCCGCACGCCCGCATGCTCGTCCTCGCGGGCGATCTGGGCGATGAGGTCCTGCTCGTCATCTGGCAACGTGTCGACCGCAGCCGAACGCACCTGTGGATCAATGTGCTTCCAGCGCGGTTGGGGCTTGAAGCGGTCGAAAAAGCCCA
>JAEUQQ010000699.1 GCA_016789685.1 Acidobacteriota bacterium
GCACGGCGTCGCCGCCCACCGCGATGCGCGAACGCACGAGCGGCGCCTGGTAGCCGCCGCGGGCCAGCGTCAGGGCGAGGTCGCGGGCGTCGGCGATGATGCGGTCGCGGTTCATGCTGACCCGGTCGCCGGGACGCAGGAACCCCATCGCCCGGGCGTGATCGGCGCTGGTCGCGACCGTCCCGAACGCCAGGGCCTCGAACACCGGCTGCACGAGCGGCAGCAGGTCGGTCGAGAGCGAGGTGACGTGATCGACGGCGCGCGCCGTCATCTCCTTGGTGCCGCCTCCGGCCGGGATGAGGCCGACGCCGACCTCGACGAGGCCCATGTAGGTTTCGGCCGCCGCCTGGACGCGTGCGCCGTGCAGCGACACCTCGCACCCTCCGCCGAGCGCGAGGCCCGCCGGGGCGACGACCACCGGGACGCCCGCGTATTTCAGCGTCATCGTTCCCTTCTGGAACGCGCGGATCATGAGGTCGAGGTCGTCCCAGTTGCCTTCCTGCGCCTCGAGGAGCAGCAGCATCAGGTTCGCGCCGACCGAGAAGTTCGTGGCGTCGTTGCCCACGACCAGCGCCTGGAAGTTCTTCTCGGCTTCCTTCACGCCCGCGTCGATCATCGCGAGCGTGTCGCCCCCGATGGCGTTCATCTTCGAGTGGAACTCGAGGCACAGCACGCCCTCGCCGAGATCCACGAGGCTGGCGCCCGCGTTCTTCTTGACGGTGCCCCGCGCGGCCTTCGACGTCGACAGCAGCGCGAGGGCGGGCGCCTGCGGGGGCACGCCCCCGTCGCGGAAGCGGTTCGCCCCGCGATCCAGCACCTGCTGCACGAGCGGGGGCACCTCGGCCCCGGGCATGGCGGCCAGGACTTCCTTGACGCCGATCGCGTCCCACGTCGCAAACGGTCCGAGTTCCCAGCCGAAACCCCACTGCATGGCCCGATCGACGTCGTCGATCGAATGGGCGATGTCGAGGGCGACCTTCGCCGCGTAGAGGAGCGTCGGGGCGAGCGTGGCGCGCAGGAACGCCCCGGCCTTGTCGTCGGCGAGAAAGATCGACTTGATGCGCGCGGCGGTGTCTTCGACCGACTTGCCCGCCTCGATCGACGGGAACTTTGCCTTCTGCTGCGGCCGGTACTCGAGGGTGCCGAGGTCGAGGGCCAGGATCTCGCTCTTGCCCTCGGCGCCCTTCAGGCGCTTGTAGAACCCCTGGCCCGCCTTCTCGCCGGTCCATCCGCGCTTGACCATCTCGTCGACGAGCGGGATCAGTTCGAACTGCTGCCTGACCTCGGGACTGACACGCTCGCCGAGGTTGCGGGTGACGTGCCACAGCACGTCGACGCCGGCGATGTCGGCCGTGCGGAAGGTCGCGCTCTTGGGCCGCCCCAGCGCGGGACCGGTGATGGCGTCGACTTCCTCGACCGTGTAGCTCCCGTCGGCGACGGCCTGGAACACGCGCGCCATGCCGAACATGCCGAGGTGGTTGGCGATGAAGTTCGGCGTGTCCTTCGCGATGACGACGCCCTTGCCGAGGTGCCGATCGCCGAAGTCGGCGATCCGTGCGACGACGGCGGGGTCGGTGTCGGCGGTCGGGATCACCTCGAGCAGCCGCAGGTACCGCGGGGGGTTGAAGAAGTGCGTGCCGAGCCAGCGCTTGCGGAAGCTCTCGCTGCGGCCCTCGGCGATGAGGGTGATCGGAATGCCCGAGGTGTTCGACGAGACGATCGTGGCGGGGCCGATGTTGGCCTCGACCTTCGCGAGCAGGTCGCGCTTGATGTCGAGCCGCTCGATCACGGCTTCGATCACCCAGTCGCACTGCTTGAGCACCTGGAGGTGCGTGTCGAAGCCTCCTGTCTGGATGCGCGCGGCGTTCGACGCGACGAAGAAGGGATCGGGCTTGAGCTTGCGGGCCTTCTCGAGCAGGTCCCTGGCGACCTGTTCCGACAGATCGAGCAGCCAGACCGACACGCCCGCGTTGGCGAGGTGCGCGGCGATCTGGGCACCCATGGTGCCTGCGCCGAGGACGGCGACGGTACGCATCACGCTGTCACTCCATTCAGGAAGAGATCGACGACGGCATCGGCGTCGGCCGTCAGGGCATAGCGGCGCCGGCTGAGAATCCAGTTGGTGGCCATCTCGTCGAGGGCGCCGAAGAGGACCTTGGCGCCGAGCGTGGGCGAGATGGCGGTGCGGAACACGCCGCGGGCCTGTCCCTCGGCGATCGTGTCGCGGATGACGCCCAGGTAGTCGCGCAGTTCGGCCGACGAGAACTGCTCCATGAACTTGGTCGAGTGGCGGAACTCGACCTGGCAGACGATGGCGAACTCGCGGTCGCGCCCGACGCGTTCGAGGTGCCCCCGGGCGAGGCGGCGCAGTTTCTCGGCGGGGTCGTCGATTTCGGCGAGCACGGTGCGCGCGTCGGCCATGGCCTCGCGCATCATGCGCTGGAAGATCGACACCAGCAGTTCGTCCTTGCTGCGGAAGTAGAGGTAGACGGTGCCGGTGGCGACGCCGGCCGCGCGCGCCACGTCGGCCACCTGCGAGTTGAAGTAGCCGCGATCGGCGAAGACCGCGATGGCCGCCCGGAGGATGGCATCGCGCTTGTCGGCCCGCGCCTCGGGGGTCGTGGCGATGGCCCTGACGGAGCGTGCAGCGGTGCGCCGTGGTCGTCGCGGCGCGCGGGAGTGCGGCGTTGCGGGCAGGAGCGGCCTCCTCTGAATGGTCGTTCAGTCGTCAGGGTAGGCGATCATGCCGCAGTGCGTCAAGCCGGGGGCGCGCCCCGCGCGCCGGCCGGCGCTACCGCCACTCGGTGAGGATGCGCTCGCGATCGAAGATCGCCCACGACAGGCCGGCCAGGGCCACCCAGATGCCGGCCAGCAGCACGCTGGCGAGAACCAGCACCCACGCGCCGAGCCAGAACAGGCCCGTCATCTGCGAGATCATCAGGCCCACCATCGGCAGGATCACGAAGGTGCCCCACTGTTGCGCCGTCCGGGGATCGTTGGTGCGCGACGAGGCGATGACCGCGACCTGCAGCGCAATCAGCGTGGCCAGCGGGCCGATGGCCCCGACGAGCAGGGCGGTGCGCACGTTGGCCAGGGCGTCGGCTACCCCGGGCCGCGCCAGCCACGTCACGCCCAGCGCGTACAGCGCGACGGTGAACGCGCCCACCAGCAGCGCCGGGATCAGCGCGCCCAGCGTCTTGCCCAGCAGCAGTTCGGCCGAGGTCAGGGGGGTGGCGAGCAATGGCTCGAGGGCGCGCGCCTGCTTGTCGCCGACGACGGTGTGCGACGCGAACGCCAGGCCGCCCTGCACGGGGACCAGCAGCACCAGCACGAGGAACTGCTGGAAGATGAACGCCTGACCCTGCGCGAGCCGATCCAGGGCGGCAAAGGCCGGCCAGCGCTCCATCGCCAGGGCCAGCGCCCGCTGCAGGTCGGCGTCCTCGGTCAGTTCGCGCAGGGCGTCTGCGCCGAACACGACCATGGCGAACGGCACGGCGACCACCGCGAGCGTCAGCAGCAGCGGCGTCCAGATCGCCGTGCTCGAGCGGATGTCGGCCCACTCCTTGCCCACCACGGCGGCGACGCGCGGCCATGCGATGCGGATCATGCGCCCTCCGGCGCATCGCGCACGAGTGCGAGATAGGCGTCTTCGAGGGCGGGTTGATCGACCGAGACGCCTTCGACCAGCGCATCGAGCGCGACCAGGTCGCGCACCAGCGCCGGCATCCGGGCGGCATCGGCCCCCAGCGGCACGCGCAGTTGCCGGCCGCCGTGCTCGAGCCAGCCGCCCGGGTGCCGTTCGGCGAGGGCGTCGAGCGCGCCAAATGGCGCGGCGAAGCGCACGACCGCGGTGGCGCCATGCCGCGCGCGGGCGCGCAGGCCGGCAGGCGGGCCATCGGCGACGACGCGCGTGTTGATCACGACCACCGTGTCGGCGAGACGTTCGACCTCGTCGAGGTTGTGCGAGGCCAGCACGATGGCGCAGCCGTCGGCCCGCAGGTCGCGCACATGGTCGCGCACCGACCGCGCCATCTCGGGGTCGAGCCCCGAGGTGGGTTCGTCGAGCAGCACCAGGGCCGGCGCGTGCAGGAGGGCGCGGGCAAGTGCGACCTTCTGCTTCATGCCCTTCGAGAGCGTGCCGGCGCGATCGCCGGCGCGCGCGGCGAGGCCGAGGCGCGCGAGGGCGCGCCCCACCGCCGCGGCGGGCGCCGCCAGGCCGTGCAGGCGTGCGTGGACGAGCAGGTTGTCGGCAATCGAGAGGCGATCCCACAGGCCGGGCGTCTCGGTGAGCAGGCCGACGCGCGCACGCAGGGGCGCGGTGTC
>JAEUQQ010000701.1 GCA_016789685.1 Acidobacteriota bacterium
GTCTGAATGCGGGTTCGAGATTCGCGGCGGCGGCAACGCCACGCGGCAGATCGTCGACATCCTGCCGCCGTCGTTTCCCGCCGATCGGCTGCTGATCTGCGAGGTCTATACGCCGAGCGGCAACTGGTCGAGCTATCCGCCGCACAAGCACGACGTGGATCGCCCGCCGGTCGAGGTCGCGCTCGAAGAAACCTACTACTTCCGCCTGAAAGATCCCGCGGGGTATGCGTTCCAGCGCCTCTACACCGGCGATGGGCGGATCGACGAGACCTACAAGGTCGAAGACGGCGACCTGCTGCTCATCCACGAAGGCTATCACCCGTTCGTGACCGCCTTCGGCTACGACGCCTACTACCTGAACGTGCTGGCCGGATCGCGCCGGTCGATGGCCGCGAGCGACGACCCCCGCTACGCCGACATCAGGCAGGCCTGGCCGCCGGCAGACCCGCGTGTGCCCGTCGTGCCCCGGCCGTCGGTCGGTGCCGTCGTGCCAGGTTCTGTCATCTAGCGTTCGTGCAGGGAGGCCCCGTGCCGCCGTCGCACTCCGTCAATCGTCGTCGATTCCTGCTCACGACCTCCGGCGCTGCTGCCTGGGCATCGAGCGGGTCGTTCGTCCACGCCATCACGCAGAGTCCCAACGACACGATCCGCCTGGGGGTGATCGGGTTCGGCACGCAGGGGCTCACCGACGCCAACGCGGCCCTGCGCGTGCCCAACGTGCAGGTCGTCGCCGCCGCGTCGTGCTACGACGGCCACCTCGAGCGCGCCCGGGAGCTGCTCGGCGATGGCTCGCTGCGCACACGCGACTACCGCCGCATCCTCGACCGCAAGGACATCGACGCCGTCGTCGTCGCCACGCCCGATCACTGGCACATGCGCGCGTGTCTCGACGCGCTCGATGCCGGCAAGGACGTCTACTGCGAGAAACCGCTGACCCACACGATCGACGAGGGCACCACCCTCGTGAACGCCGTGAAGAAGTCGACGCGGATCCTGCAGGTCGGGAGCCAGCACACAAGCTCGCCGCCCCTCATCGAGGCGAAACAGCTGATCAAGGACGGCGTGCTCGGCCAGGTCACGCAGCTCGAGGCGTCGTGGAACACGAACAACGAAATCAGTTCGTGGCTCGCCCCCATTCCGCCCGACGCGAGCCCATCGACGATTGACTGGCCGCGCTGGCTGGGGGCGGCGCCCAGGGTGCCGTTCGATGCCGACCGGCACTTCCAGTGGCGTATCTTCCGCGAATACGGCGAGGGACTGTCGGGCGACGTGCTGGTACACATCATCACGGCCCTGCACTTCATCCTCGACCTCGATGTGCCCGAGGTCGGGAACGCCGTTGGCGGCCGCTTCATCTGGAAGGGCAAGCGCAACGTCTACGACGCGATTACCGGGAGCTGGGAGTATCCCGAAGGCATCATCAGCATCCTCGGCGCGACGCAGAACACGTCGTTCGGTGGCACGCAGATCCGCATCATGGGCAGCAAGGCGACCATGGTGCTCACGTGGACCGACTACAAGATCTACGAAGACGAGAGCGCGCCCAACTGGCGGTACACGACCAACGTGTGGCCGAAGGATGCGCGCGAAGCGTACTGGCAGTCGAAGGGGCTGCCGATCGAGCCGGGCCTGCCCCCGATTGGATCGAATCCGCAGCGTGTGCCGACGCCGAGCCGCACATGGCAGCCGCCGGCCGGGCAGCCGGCGCGGCAGCCGTGGCACATGCTCCACTTCGTCGACTGCCTGCGGTCGCGCAGGACGCCGGTGCAGGACGTGGTCATGGGCAACAACGCGGCGATCACCGCACACATGGCCAACCTCGCGTACTACGGGAAGCAGACGGTCAGGTTCGACCGGGCGACGCGCAAGGTGACCGCCCGCGTGCCGCGCAATGGTTAGAGGCTCGCGCATGCGGCATGTCGTGGGAGTGGATGCGGCATGATCGACCGCCGGACGTTCCTCGAACTCGCGAGTGGCGCCGCGCTCGGCGCGGGCAGCCGCGCGCTGCCGGCCTTTGCACAGGCGCCCACGCCAGCACCGGCCAGGATCCGCCTGGGCCTGGCCGGGTGCGGCGTTCGTGGCCTTGCGCTGGCGCGCCTGGCCGGCGGCATCGCCACCTGCGAGGTGCGCGCGATCGCCGACGCGTACGCGGGCCGCAGGGCGCGCGCGCTCGAGGTGATCGGCCGCGAGCTTCCCGCCCTGGACGATGGGCGGCTCCTCGTGGCACGCGACGACATCGACGCGATCCTCATCGCGACGCCCGACCACCTGCACGCGAGCCTCGTCGAGGCGGCCGTCGCGGCCGGCAAGGACGTGTGGGTCGAGGCGCCCGCATGCCATTCCCTCGACGAGGCGCGGCGCCTGGCGCGGCTCGACGCCTCGCGCGTCGTGTGCGTGGCGACCGGCGCGTTCACGTCGCCGTCGTATGCGGGTGCCCGGCGCATCGTGCAGGCCGGTGCGCTCGGCCGGGTCCTCGTTGCGCAGGCGACGTGGGACTCCGCCTCATCGCTGCACGCCTGGCAGTACCCGTTTCCTCCCGATGCGTCACCCGCGTCGGTGAACCACGCGGCGTTCCTCGGCGACCGCGCGCCGCGCGCGTTCGACGCGGCGCACGTGTTCCGCTGGCCCATCTTCGCGGAGTTCGGATCGGGCCTGATCGGCATGCGCGTCGTGCGGCTCGCGGCGGCGATCCAGGCCATGCTCGACCTCGGCGCCCCACGGGCGGTCGTTGCCAGCGGAGGGCTCCACCGGTGGCGTGACGGCCGCGACACCGACGACATCGTCAACGCGACCCTCGAGTACGAGGGCGGCCTGACGGCCGTCATCGGGGCATCGCTGAACGGCGCGGGGCGGCCCACCGAGCTTCGCCTCGTCGGCACCGACGCGAGCCTCGTCGTGTCGGCGCGGCGCCTCGAACTGCGCGCAGCGCCCGTGAGCGAGCCGTACGCCGAACTCGCCGAGACGTGGCCCAGGGGCTATCGCGACTGGTTCTACATGATGCACGGCATGTCGCGCGACGGGATGGTGCGTGGGGTGCCCGAGCCGGAGCGCGTGGTCGAGCAGTACGACGTTCCCGAGGGGGCCGGCTCGTCGTCGGCGGCGCTGGCGGAGTTCGTCGAGGCCGTGCGTTCGCGAGGGCGCGTGCGCGAGTCGCTGGCGCGTGGCCTCGACGCCAGCCTGGCCGGGCAGATGGTCGGGCAGGCCGCGCGTGAACGACGCCACGTCGCTCGGGAGGCGATCGGGGCGTGATCGACCCAGGTGAGGAACGAGGCGGACGCGGCAACACGCGTCCGTGGTGGATTTTCAAACGTAACGCACGTCCGTCCGCGTGTTCGTACTAGGCATACAAGGCAGGAGTCACCCATGTTCAGTCGATTCATCCGTCCGTCTCGCGCCGTCATCACTGCGACCGCTGCCGTGGCCCTGGTGGTGGCCGGCGCGTCGTTGCGCTCGGCCACGCTGCCGCAGGACATGGGGGCCGATGGCCTCTGGCAAGCCCTCCTGAAGCTGCAGACGACCGCGAGCGTGATGCACACGGCCGCCCATCCCGACGACGAGCACGGGGGCGCGCTCGCGCTGCTCAGCCGGCGCGATGGCGCCCGCGTCTCGTACCTGACCCTCAACCGGGGTGAGTCTGGCGACAACGCCATCGGTCCGCAGTTGTTCGAAGGTCTCGGCATGATCCGCACCGAGGAACTGCTGATCTCTGGCAGGTACTATGGGCTCGACAACCAGTACTTCACGACGGTGCTCGACTACGGCTTCTCGAAGCGCATCGAGGAAGCCTTCGAGAAGTGGGGCCGTGATGCGGTGATGCGCGACGTCGTGCGCCTGATTCGCATGGACCGGCCGTACATCCTGCTGTCGCGCTTCCAGGGCAACCAGCGCGACGGGCACGGCAACCACCAGACCGCCGGCCTGATCACGACGCTGGCGTTCAAGGCGGCCGGCGATCCCAACATGTACCCCGAGCAGATCAAGGAAGGCCTGCGTCCGTGGCAGCCGCACAAGGTCTACATCGGCGGCGTGCGCGAGAACGAGGCGTGGAACGTGAAGATCGACGCCGGCGAGTTCAGCCCGTGGATTGGCGACTCCTACAGCAACTTCGCGCGCAAGGGCCTCAGCTTCCAGCGTTCGCAGACGAGCGGCCGCTACAACCCCCAGTCGGGCCCGCAGCCGGGCTACTACACGCGCGTCGACTCGGTCATTGGCGGCGCGGTGAAGGAAGAGAGCATCTTCGACGGGATCGACACGACCGTGCCCGGCCTGTTCAAGGCGCTCCGGAAGCCCGAGCCCGCGGGTGCCGCACCATTGCTGGCGGCCATCGACGCCGCGGTGAAGAAGGCCTTTGCGGCGTTCTCGGTGACCAACCCGTCGGCGACGGTGCCTGCGCTCGCCGAGGGGTTGAGCGCGACGCGCGCCGCGCTCGCGACGCTGGGGTCGGATCCCGACGCGGCGTTCGTGCTGAAGGCCAAGGAAGAGCAGTTCCAGGAGGCGATCAACGTCGCGCTCGGCATCGATCTGTGGGCCTCGGCGCAGGCGGCCGGGTTGCCGGAGCCGACGGGGCCCATGGCGGGCTTCGCCCCGCCGCCCGCGATGGCGGCGCCCGTGCCGGGACAGACCTTCGAGATCCGCACACGCGCGACCAATCGCGGCAACGTGCAGATCACGCCGGTCGAGATCGGGCTCGAGACCGACAAGGGCTGGAACGTGCAGAAGGGCCAGGCCGAGATGGCGCCGCTGGCGTACAACGCATCCGCGTCGCAGCGCTTCACCGTCACGCTGGCGGCCGACGTGCCGTTGAGCACGCGCGCCTACTTCTCGCGTGCGTCAATCCAGGACACGAAGTACACCCTGTCTGACCCGTCGCAGTTCGGTCGTCCGGTCTCGATGCCTCCGGCCATCGCGGTGTT
>JAEUQQ010000726.1 GCA_016789685.1 Acidobacteriota bacterium
GACGACATCGCGCGCGCGTGGCGCGGCGGCCCCGGCCGAGGCCGCCTCGGGGAACAGGAAGAGCGGCGCGCGCGGTGGTACCGACGCGACGGAGGTGTCTGCCGACCCGCCGGCTGCCCGCGGTGCGCGAGGCGCGACGGCCGCACTCGACAGGAACGTCGGCGTCAGCAGGGCCAGGGCGAGTGCCACGGCAATCGCGGCGAGGGCCACCGCATGGAGGCGGCGCGGCGATGCGGCCGGGCGCCATCCCCGCCAGGCGGCGACCACGAGGGCCACGATCGACGAGTGCCAGAAGACGACGAGGGCGCTCCAGCCGGCCAGGACCAGCCACCCGTGCCACGCGGGGTCGTATGCGTTCGAGCCCATGGGTCACCTGCGCGGACGGTCGTATTCGTCGAGCAGTGCGCGGATGTCGTCGATCTCGCGGGCCGTCACGCGGCGTCCCGCGAGGGCGCTCTGCAGGAGGCCGCGCGCGGATCCGGCAAACACCTGGTGCAGGACCGACGAGGCGAGTTGCTGCTGTGTGGTTTCGCGGGTGCTGGCCGCTTCGTAGACGTGCGACCTGAAGCGTTCGGAGCGCGTCAGCAGGCCTTTCTGCTGCATGACCTGCATCTGCTTGAGGACGGTGGTGTAGCCGATGGGCCTGGCGGCCCCGACGACATCGTGCACTTCGCGCACCGTGCTGGGGCCGCGGTCCCAGAGGACGCGGAGCACGTCGAGTTCGGCATCCGTCGGCGGCGGGAGGGCCGGACCAGCTGGCGAGCGGCGTGACGGGCGAAGGGCCATGGCCCGATCATCATACGATCTCAATCGTATGTCAACGACAAAAGTCGTAGTTCTGTCGACACGGCACCGGCGTCACCGCGCCGGACGCGACATCTCCACGCTGGAACACTGCCCCGCGGGCGGCGTCCCGGCCTCCCCGGGGCGCACGCGGTACGTCACGAGAGCGCCTCTCTGACGACCTGCGCCAACTCGGCGCGTGACGCCGCCATACCTCCGCCTTGCGCCGACTCGGGGCGTCCGCCACCACGACCACCGAAACGGGTGCAGAGCGCCTTGACGAGCGCGCCGCAATCAAACGCCTGTCCCTCGGCGCGGGCGCACGCCACCAACCACGCTGGCTCACCACTGAAGACGACGGCGACCGCAACCCCGACGGCGCACGCCGACGTTGCGAGCGGCTTGAGCGTCGAGGCCTCGTGGCCCTCGACGAACGCGAGGACACAGCGACGGCCGCCGATCGCCTCGGCGGCTCCGGCGAGCGCGGCGCCGTGGTGCGACGCGAGCTCGAACTGCAGGGCACGAACGCGCTTGTCACTGTCCTTCATCTGCGCCTGCAGGCGCGCGATACCCTCGGGGAGTTCGTGCGGCAGGACCGAGAGCGCGCGCACGGCGCCAGTCACCGCGTCGCGGCTGACGCGGAAGGCGTCGAGCGCGCGGCGGCCGCAGACGAAGGCGATGCGCGCGCCACCCTTGTAGCGTTCCCAGCCGTGGACGGCGATCAGCCCCACTTCGCCGGTGTGCGCGACGTGCGTGCCACCACAGGCCGACAGGTCGAAGTCGGCAACGTCGATCAGCCTGAGGCGTCCGCCGCGCGCGGGAGTCTTCCGCAAGGGCAGGCGCGCCGCCTCGGACTCGTCCACGAAGCGGATGCCGACGTGGCGGTTGCTCCAGACCACGTCGTTGGCCAGCGCTTCGGCGCGGTCGATCTCGGCGCGCGACACGTCGCGGGCGAGGTCGATGGTCGAGACGTCCCGACCGAGGTGGAAGCTCTCGGTACGGACACCGAAGAGCCGATCGAAGGCCGCCGACAGGATGTGCTGCCCCGTGTGCTGCTGCATGTGGTCGGTGCGCCGCGCGCCATCCACGGTGCCGGCGACGCTGTCGCCGACGGCGGGTGGTAGCCCCTCGACGACGTGCAGGATCCGTCCCGTTTCCTCGTCGTCGATGACATCGACGACCTGCGCGTTGCCCAGCGTCCCGGTGTCGAACGGCTGGCCGCCCGACGTGGGATAGAACGCCGTCCGGTCGAGTTCGATCCGCGCACCGCGGTCGGCCGGTTCCACGGCGACCACAGTCGCCGCGAAGGCGAGCCGCGCGGGCTCGGTGTAGTAGAGGCGGAGTGTCGACACGGCGAGCATTGTAGCCGCGCGTTTCCCTCCACCCCTTCAGTAACTCAACAATAATCGAATTGGGGTCTGACCCCAATTCGGGGTTCTGAGGCGCGGATGGCGGTAAATGGTTGGGGTGGAGTGGGTTGCGGGGGCGGTGGCGTGGAGGGCTGGGGAAACAGGAGGA
Organism: Acidobacteriota bacterium; assembly: GCA_016789685.1. Taxonomy (GTDB): domain Bacteria; phylum Acidobacteriota; class Vicinamibacteria; order Vicinamibacterales; family JAFNAJ01; genus JAEUQQ01. Next base: position 2,302 of record JAEUQQ010000726.1, read on the forward strand.
GGCGGGGGAAACCTCCGGTTACAATCGGGGGTTCGACATGACGTTGACCATCAACGAGATCTTCTACTCCATCCAGGGAGAGTCGTCGCGCGCGGGCGAGCGGTGCGTGTTCGTCCGCCTGACGGCGTGTGACCTGCGCTGCACGTGGTGCGACACGGCCTATGCGTTCACCGAAGGGCGCAAAATGCCGCTCGACGACATCGTCGCCTCGGTGGCCAGCCATCCCTGCGACCTGGTCGAAATCACCGGCGGCGAGCCGCTGCTCCAGAAGCCGGTCGTCGCGCTCATGGAACGCCTGCTGGCCCTCGGGAAGACGGTGATGGTCGAAACGGGCGGACACCTGCCGATCCACGACCTCCCGCCAGCGGTGATCCGCATCGTCGACGTGAAGTGCCCGGGAAGCGGCGAGGCCAGCAGGATGCACTGGCCCAACCTCGACGTCCTCACGCCGCGCGACGAGGTGAAGTTCGTTGTCGGCGACCGGGCCGACTACGAGTACGCCCGCGACGTGATCAGGCGCCACGACCTCGGCACCCGGTGTGCCGCCGTGCATCTCGCGCCGGTGCATGGGTCGACCGACCTGCAGGCACTGGCGGCCTGGATGCTCGAGGACGCGGTGCCGGCACGCTTCCAGGTGCAGTTGCACAAGTACATCTGGGGGCCGGAGGTCAGGGGCGTATGACGACTTCCACACCATCTCGACGCGCGATCGTCCTGCTGAGCGGCGGCCTCGACTCGTACACCGTCGCCGCCATCGCCCGCGCGCAGGGCTTCGACGTCTGCGCGCTGACGGTGCGCTACGGGCAGGTGCACGCTCGCGAAGTCGAGGCCGCACGAGCGGTCGTCGGCGCGCTCGGCATCACGGAGCATGTCGAACTCGCGCTCGACCTGCGCGGCATCGCGAAGTCGGCGCTCACGGGCAACAGCGACGTTCCGAAAGACCGCGACGTCGATGCCACCGACATCCCCTCGACCTACGTGCCGGCGCGCAACACGATCTTCCTGTCGCTCGCGCTGGCCTGGGCCGAGACGCTGGGCGCCAGCGACATCTTCCTCGGCGTGAACGCCCTCGACTACTCGGGGTATCCCGACTGCCGGCCCGAGTACATCGATGCCTTCGCGCGCCTCGCCGACCTCGCGACGCGCGCGGGCGTCGGTGGGGCACGCTTCGCGATTCACGCGCCGCTGCTGCACATGACCAAGGCCGAGATCATCCGCGCCGGCCTGGCGCTCGGCCTCGACTACGGCCTCAGCCACAGCTGCTACGACCCGCGCCCCGATGGCCGGCCGTGCCAGCACTGCGACAGTTGCGTCCTGCGCGCCCGCGGATTCGCCGAAGCGGGCGCGGTCGATCCCCTCGTGGCGGCCCCGCCCGCCTGAACCACACAGGAGCCCGCGATGCCCGTGACCTTCTACACGAAGCCGACCTGAACGACCTGCGTCAACGCCAGGCGTGCCCTGGACGAGCGTGGAGTCGCCGTCACCCAGATCGACATCAACAAGACGCCGCCAGACCGTGCGTTCCTCGAACGCCACGTGCCGGAAGACGACTTCCTCAAGTACGTGAG
>JAEUQQ010000756.1 GCA_016789685.1 Acidobacteriota bacterium
GCGTGCTGTCGCCGATGACCGCGCTTCACGTCAGTGGCGAAGTCGACGCGATCGATCAGCTGGCGCGCACGAAGCCCGGCGTGCTCTTCTCGTGTGGCGGGAGGCGCAGCGTGCTGCTGCCGAAGGTATGGAGCAGCGTGCCTGGTGCGGTCGACTTCCTGACACACCTCAAGCTGAAGGCCGGCCTGCCCGCGACGTTCTGGTCAGACGAGGTGGCGCTGCAGGTGTTCACCAGCGACGACGTCGCCGAGCCGGCCGCACCGGTGCGGCCCGGAACGATCACATGAGCGAGACCATCGGCCCGCACGAATCGCGGTACGAGGGCCGGTGGTGGTCGTGGCGAGACGACGGCCGGCTGCAGTGCGACCTGTGCCCGCGCGAATGTCACCTGGCCGACGGGCAGCGCGGGTTCTGCTTCGTCCGCGCGCGCGACGGCGACCGCCTGATCCTCACGACCTACGGGCGCTCATCGGGCTTCTGCATCGATCCCATCGAGAAGAAGCCGCTGGCGCATTTCTACCCGGGTTCGAGCGTGCTCTCGTTCGGCACCGCGGGATGCAATCTCGGCTGCCGGTTCTGCCAGAACTGGGACGTCAGCAAGGCGCGTGCAGTCGATCGACTGGTCGACCAGGCGACGCCGGGAGCCATCGCCGACGCCGCCGTCCGGGCGGGCGCGGCATCGGTCGCCTTCACCTACAACGACCCGACGATCTTCGCCGAGTACGCGATCGACGTCGCCGTGGCGTGCCGGGCGCGTGGGGTGCACACCGTGGCGGTCACGGCTGGCTACATCTCAGCGGTGCCGCGCCGTGAACTCTACGCGGTGATGGATGCGGCAAACGTCGACCTCAAGGCGTTCACCGACGACTTCTACGCGAAGGTCACCGGGGCGCACCTCGCGCCGGTGCTCGACACGTTGACGTATCTCGCGCACGAGACCAATGTCTGGCTCGAGCTGACGACGCTCGTGATTCCCGGCTACAACGACGGCGACGCCGAGATCGCGCAGGCGGCGCAGTGGATCCTCCGCGAGCTGGGTCCCGAGGTCCCGCTGCACTTCTCGGCGTTCCATCCCGACTTCAGGATGCTCGACGTGCCGCCGACGCCGCCGGCGACCCTGCGGCGCTGCCGTGCGCGCGCGATGCGTGAAGGCCTGCGCCACGTCTACGTCGGCAACGTGCACGACCGCGAGGCCGACGCGACGTACTGCCCCGGATGCGGCACGGCCGTCGTCGAGCGCGACCGGTACGAGATCCTCGGCTACCGGGTCGACGCCCGAGGCTGCTGCCAGGCGTGCGGCGCGGCCATCGCGGGCAGGTTTGCAGCCGCGCCGGGCCGTTTCGGGCGGCGCCGGGTACCGGTGACGATCGGGCAGTAGCGGTGAGGCGGCGACGCGCCGTCGTGCACGGACGTGCGTTGCCCTGCCGTCTCACCGGTGATACGATGAGACATGGCTGACGTCACGGTCCGGGAACTGCGAAATGACGGCGGGCGTGTGCTGGCTCGTGTCGAACGCGGGGAGTCATTGACGGTCACGCGCGATGGGCACGCCGTCGCCGAACTCCGGCCGTTGTCGCGGCGTCCGCTCCGCGCGTCTGCGCTGCTGGGCCGGTGGCAGCGCCTCGTGCCCGTCGATGCCGGCCGGCTGAAGGCGGACATCGACGCGGCGCTGGATTCGTCGCTGTGACTCGACCGCGCGTACGTCACGAGCGCGGCGTTCTGGATACCAGCACGGTGATCCTGCTGACCAGGATCACGGATGAGAGCCTCCTCCCCGTGGAGCCCCTCATCACCACGGTGACGCTCGCCGAGCTGTCCGTCGGTCCCCTCGTGGCGACCACCGACGAGGAACGCGCGGCTCGTCAGTCGCACGTGCAACAGGCCGAGTCGGACTTCGAACCGCTTCCGTTCGATGTGGCCGCCGCACGGGCGTTTGGCCGCGCCGCGCTGGCGCTTCGACGGCGAGGGCGTGCCGTGAAGCCGCGTGCCTACGATGTCATGATCGCCGCGACTGCCCTGGCGAACGGATTGCCCTTGTACACGTGCAACCCGAAGGACTTCGCGGGCATCGATGGACTGACCGTCGTACCCGTGCCGGTCCCGAGTCTGCCCGCTCCGCACGAGAGACGGCCCTCCCGCAAACCGAGAGGGAAGACGTAGCCGCTCACGACATCAGGAGCGATGTTCTCGTCTGCGAGGAGCCGGAACGCGAGTGTCGTCACGCGGTGATCCGCAGGTCCCACGTCCGTTCGCCTCTCAGTGCGTTCGCGGCATAGCGAAACGCGGCCGAGAGCATCTCGGACGTGAGCTGAGGATACTGGGCGAGAATCTGGTCTGACGTGGCCCCGCTGCCGCCAACTCCAGCAGGAACTCGACGCTCGAGCGCGTGCCTCGGACGCAGGGCTTGCCGTCGAGAGTCTGCGGGTCGGCAACGATAAGGTCTTCAGCCATGTTGCGTACCTCAATCGGACCATTCTGCGGCGGTGCGGGCCGTCGTGGTCGAAAACGCGCCACCCCACGCGCCATTCGAACTACGGCGCACTCCGAGGTCTTACACAATTCTCCGATGCTGAACCGTCGGGGCCCGCTCCAAAGCCTTGAGTCCAGAATAGTTTCGAGGTTGACGGTCCATCGTGGGAAGGCGTGTGCGATAATCCGTCGTCGAACGCTCGCAAGTCGTTGATTCGAAGAGCGGAGAGATGGCCGAGAGGCTGAAGGCGCGCGCTTGGAAAGCGAAGTGGGCGACGCTCAGCGACGAACACCGGGACACACGTTTGTGCAATCGGTTCAGTTGTTTACGTCTCCTCTGTGCGCGCCGATGTGACCCCGTACGCAACGGTGTTTCTCGCCGTTTTGGGGCCCCACCTTACACAGTTTCTACACAGTCCGCTGTGACGCGCGGCGAGTGGTGAGCGAGATGGTCGTCGCCCTCCCCACATACATCTCTGTGGCGTTGGTCTGGAGCGTCTACCTCGCACTGCACAGTGCGATGATCTCGGTTACGGCGACCGTGTATCTGCGGTCTACCCTGGGGCACGGCTTTCGCTTCTATCGGCTGTTCTTCAACGTTGTCGCTATCGCGACGCTGATTCCCGTCGTGTTGTACTCCAGGAGCGTCAGGGGCGAGGTGTTCTTCGCGTGGTCTGGCTATCTGGCGTTCGTGAAGTGGACGTTGGTAGTCGGTAGCGCGCTGCTGTTCGTCGCCGGTTCGCGCCACTACGACATGCTGCAGTTCCTGGGCGTTCGGCAGGTGTGGTCCGGCGCTCAGCACGCGCTGATCAACACGAGCGGAAGGATCGATGCGTCCGGCGTGCTGGGGCTCATCCGGCATCCCTACTACACCGCGACGATCCTCCTGTTCTGGTCGAGCGATCTCGACGCAACAGCGCTCGCCATCAACGTCGTCGTGACGACATACGTGGTCATCGGAACGTTGCTCGAAGAACGGAAGCTCCGCCTCGAGTTTGGCGACAGCTATCGCGACTACCAGGCGCGGGTGTCGATGTTCGTTCCCTGGAAACGGCTGAAGGTCGAGGTCGGTTGGGCCAGGTGAACCGGCCGCGCGTGGGCCCTGCTCGACCACCCCGCCCCGCGCCCCGGCTCGGCGCCGGACAGCGTGCCGCAACTCGCCGGCGGTAGCCATCCGGTGCGCCCCAAACCCGCCCCACGTTCGAGACGTGTTCAGCGCGTGGCGAGGAACTCGGTGGCGAACTGCTTCAATTCCGGCCGTGATAACCCGAGGCTCTCGGCTTCGGCCATCGCACGCTCCAAGGGCCAGCCATCCTGCCGCACGCGCTTGATCAGCCACATCGTCGCGGCACGCGCGCCGGAATGGCAGTAGACAGAGGCGAAGCGGTTCTCCGGCGCGGCGATCACGTCCACGAACATCTCCGCGAGCTCGTACGCCTCGCCAGCCTGCTTCTGCGACAGGTCCAGTCGCTGCACGGCTGTCTCGATCACCGCCTCACGAGTCGATCCCAGTTCCCGGGACTGGGCCCGCTGGAGCACGAGTCGATCGTCGGCGACGTCGGCATCCAGGGTGGAGCGCACGGCCGTCAACGACGCAGGCACTCGGGCAGACCGTTGCTTCTGTCGCGCAGGCGGCTCCCGCGGCCTGTCGCGAGGATGAAGGCGTTCGTTCGGGAGCCCCTGTCCGAGCAGGCCATTGCCAGCGGCCAGCGGACCACTTCCAGCCGGGTTCAGCGCCCCTCGACCGTGAGGTCGTCGAACTCGATGACGGAGTCGGCCTTCGTCCACAGCCCGACCTTGCCCGCGTCCTTGAACGTCTCGTCCTTCGCGTCCAGGACCTTGTTGCCGTCATACCAGACGACGAAGTGGTCGCCCGTGGCCTCGAGCTTCATCGTGTGCCACGTGTTCTTCGCGACCTTCACGCCCTGGTTCAGGAAGGAGCGCCGGTTACCTTTGACCGTGTGGTAGATCGTGCAGTTGTCCTCGTTGGCGTTGCAGCGCGTGATGTAGTAGTTGTCGGCGTCCTGGTACCTCCAGACCAGGCCGAAGGCCTGGTCCACTTCACCGGACAGCGACCGCGCCCGGACGCTGAGCGTGACGTCCTTGTAGGCGCCGTCCTTCAGGACCGCGAGCGGGAAGCGGCTGTCCGTCGGGTCGGGGCTCTCCTGGACGAGGACGAGGTTCTTGTCCGCGCCCTTCTCGACGCGGACCACCCACTTCCCTTCAGAGCCGTTGCCCGTCCGGGCGAACTCGAAGCCGGCGGGCGGGGCTCCCGCCGTATCCGACTGGAAGTCCCGCTTGACAGTGTCGGCCGCCATGACCAACCCCGACATCGACACGACCGCCGCCAGGAAGACCGTAGCTTGCTTCATGGGATGCTCCTTCGCGCCGTTGAGTGAGCGCACTCTCGAATCCTGCCGACCACCCACCGGGCCTCGTTTGAACGCCTACCGGGGGCTCCACTTCCGCTATCGATCACGAGGGACGTCCCGCCCGAACAGGCTACTGACGTCTTCCCTGTCTCCTTTGTCAGGCCTGATCCTCTTGGCCTTCCCAGGGTCGCTCGGACGCGACCAGCCGGCCCCCCTCCAGGCTCAGGACGTTCTCGGCCAGCGCACGGGCGTCTTCCGAGCTGTGGGTCACGTAGATCGTGGGTCCCGGTACCCGGGGGGACAGCTCGCGGAGCAGCTTGTGCAGCGCCAGGCGCGTGCCTCTGTCGACGGACGAGAACGGCTCGTCGAGGATGAGGAGGGCAGCCCTCCCGGCCAGCGCTCGCGCGATGGCGAGGCGTTGCTGCTCGCCTCCCGAGAGTTGCCCCGGCCGACGGCTCGCCAAGCTTCCGAGCCCGACCGAGTCCAGGAGGGAGATCGCACCCTCCCGGTCGAGGGCCGCGCCTCGCCCCACCAGCTCCACTTGTTCGAGGGCGCTCAGGTGCGGCCAGAGCGCCAAGTCCTGGAACACGAAGCCTACCCCGCGGGTGTGCGGCGGACGATCGACGCCGGCCGACCGGGAGAACAGCACCTCGTCCCCCAGTTGGATCGTACCCGCCTCGGGCGCGACGAGGCCGGCGATCGAGTGGAGGAGCGTCGACTTGCCCGCGCCGCTGCGGCCCCATAGGACCGTGCGCCGGCCACCCGGGAAACGGGCGGCGCACCCGTCGAGGACGGGCCGCCCGTCCCGCACCACCCGCAGATCCTGGACCGTGAGATCAGCCACGAGGCCTCCAAAGCAGCAGCGGACCGGCGGCGGCGAGAGCCATGGTGAGGGCCGCGCCCCCCAAGGCGGTGAGGGCCGCCGCCGCGACGGTTGCGGAGGGTGCGTTCGCCGACACCAGGTACAGATCCAGCATCAGACGCGAGGTCCCCGCGGGCAGCAGCAGCGAGGCCACGTCGCGGTCGGCGAAGGTCAGCGCCGCGACGAGAGCCGAAGCGGCCAGGAGCGAGGGAGCGAGCAGGGGCAGCACGATGACGAACGCTCGGCGCAGGGGTGGGATCGGCACGAGGCGCGCCGCGTCTTCGAGCGACCGCGGCACCCGCGAGTAGGCGATCGCGAATGCCAGGAGAGGCAGCCCGACCGCCCGCGAGGCGTGCGCTACGAGGGGAGGGATGCTCAACCCGCTGAGAGCGTGGCTGATGCCGATCCAACCGATGCCGAAGATCGCGGCCGGTATGCAGAAGAGCAGCAGGCCCGCCCAGAGACACACGCGCAACCCGGCCGAGGCCCGGACCGGATATGCCGCCGCCACGACGAGCAGCACCGTGACCCAGGCGCAGGCGACGGGCTCGGAGACCGATGCGAACAGCGTCGCCGGTTCGATCCGAAGCCGCGGCACTCCGCCGGCGAGGCTCGCGAGGGCGTAGCCGCCGAGCGAGAAGGCCGCGACCGCCGCCGGCAGGGCCGCCACGATGCCGAACCGGGCGGGCGCCGGCTTGCGGACGACGCCATGAGCGCCCCGGGAGGCTGCGAGGACCGTCTGCAGGAGGGGGCGAGCCGCGAGGGCCGCCAGCGCCAGCACGGCGAGCAGCAACGGGACGACGAGAGGGATCGTGCGCGTGACGTCGAACGTCTGGGCGAAGATCGTGACGATGTCCGTCATGGCCGTGCGGAAGCCGAACAGGAACGGGATCTCGGACTCGCCGAGCAGCAGGATCACGATCAGCAGGAAGCCGCCGACGAGCGGCGCCTCGAGGAGCGGGAGCAGGACGAACCTCAGCCGGAGCAGGGGCGGGAGCGTCACGCGCGCGGCCTCGTAGAGGTTCGACGGCAGCTCGCGGAGAGCGGCGAACACGAGTAGCATGGGGACGGGGCTGAGAGCGAGCCCGGCCACGACGGCCCCGCTCGCGAGCCCGGAGACCATGCCCCAGGGCACTCCGGGCACGCGCGTCGCCCCGATCCACCAGAAGGCGGGCGGTGCCGCGATCAGCACGCAGGCCGCGCCCACCAGCCACCTGGCCCCTGGAACCGCGAGCAGGCCGGCCACGATGCCGGCGGCGGCCCCCGTCACCGTCGCCACGAGGGCACCCCCGATCGCGAAGGCGAAGGCCTGCGCGAGAGACGAGGCATCGAAGGCCGCGTCCGTCGCGGCGAGCCGCGACAGGAGGAAGGCGACCGGGAGCGAGGCCGCGCCCAGGAGGACGCCCATCGGCAGAACCGCGAGTGGACGCGCCCGCGTCATTGACCGAACACCTTCTTCACGGCGGCATCCATCACGGGTAGCTTGCGCGCGACCTGCGCGTAGTCGACGTCCATGACGCGGATGCTCTCCAAGGGAGGAAGCAGCGCCGGCCCCGGGACACCCGGATGCAGGGGATACTGACCCGCGTCGCTCGCGGCGAGGATCCTCTCAGCCTCCGCCGAAACGAGGAAGTCGAGGAAGCGCCGGCCTTCTTCGGGGTGAGGGCCTCCCTGGACCAGGAGAGCCGCGTTCGGCATGAGCGGCGTGCCCAGGGCGTCGGGTCCTTCCTGGTCGGGGACGACGAGGGCCACGGGCCTCTTGTCGCGCAGGGCGACGACAGCGTCGTCCTCGTCGAGGATGCCCGCGTGCACGCGGCCGTCGGACACGCGGTCCTTCACGTCCGCGTTGCCGGCGGCGATCACCACGCCGTTGGCCCCAAGGGACTCCAGGAAGCTCGTGGCTTGTGGGTCGCCCCACCTCACGAAGAGCGCCGCCGCGTGAAAGGACATGGTGCCGAAATGGGGGTTCGCGACAGCGAAGCGCCCCTTCCATCGCGCCTTGGCGAACTCGAGGACGGAGCGCGGCGCCTCGCTCGGCTTGACGAGGTCGGTGTTGTAGAGCACCACCCGGATTCGCGCGGCGAACCCCGTCCAGAGCCCGGTCGCGCTCTTGTAGCGTGCCGGGATCGCCGCCGCCTCGGGCGAGGAGTACGGAGCCGCGACGCCCTGATCGGCGAGGGCCACCGCGCGGCTCGTGTCCGAGGACCAGAAGACGTCGGCTTTGGGGTTCGCCTTCTCCGCCACCAACCGTGCGGTGAGCCCCGCCGTCTTCGTCTCCTCGGTGTCGTAGAGCGGCAGGACCTTGACGCCGGTCTTCTGCTCGTAGGCCCGGAAGATCAGCTCCGCGAACTCCTTGTCGGCGGACGAGTAGACGACGACGGCGCGGCCGGCGGCTGGGTAGCCGGACGAAGACGGGCCCGGCGTGCGCTCCTGTCGACACGCCCCGAGCCCGACCAGGATGGTCAGGACGGCGGCGCATCGGGCGAGTCTCACGCTCACGCCGTCATGGAAACCCAGCAGGTCGATCCCCATAGTGCCCTCCGATCCGTTCAGCCGCTTTTCGGTTCTTTGCACGCCCGGTGCCTTTGCGTGCGCCTCGCGCCCCGGGCCGCGTCACGCGTTCCATGTCCCCATCACACTCCGATGCGTATGAAGAAGAGCAGGCTCCTCACGCGATAGCCGCGATAGCGGCCTCCGAGGAGGAACCACAGGCGGCTGCCGGGATCCTGGTCGTCTCCGCCCATGTAGGGGCCGAGCTGGTTGAAGGCCCAGTCGTCGTTCGACCACCGCTCGTACGACAGCTCCAGGCCCGCCGCCAGGTTGCTGAGGACGCGGTGCTCCGCGGTAACCGAAGCGGCGGTGAGGACCGTCACGACCGGCGGGAAGACGGTCCAGGTCACTCCGGCGGGGTCGACGCCGTTGCCCAACGGATTGCCGCCGGGGGCAGGCGTGTTGAGCACCTCTCCACGGGCGCGGGAGCGCGCTAGGGCGCCGCTGAGCCGGGTCGGTCCGTGCTCGCCGTGGAACGCCAGCGTGAGGGTCTGATCGTGGTCGCTCATGACGGAGGTCCAGTTGTCGGCGGGATCGTCGCTCATCACGCCGGCCACCAGGTTGCGGTATCTGCTGGCCAGGCTGACCCGCGACGTTTCCCAGGTGTAGTCAAGCGACAGGCTCCAGGCCGGCGAGGGGCGCACGACTCCTCCCAGCACTAGGCTCTCCTTACGATCCGCGTCGCGCCCCGCCAGCAAGATCGGATAGGTTTCGTCTGTTCCGTCCCGGTTGCGGTCCTGGGCGAGCGTGTAATGGCTCCCGATCGGCGCGTGCGTGTTGCTGTCGAAGTAGCTGCTGCGGCTCTGGATGCCCTCGGCGAAAAGATCGAGGCGGGACAGCGGGCTCCAGTCGATCGACACGGAAAGCTCGTTTCGATCCCGATCCGACCAATAGAAGGGGCGACTGCCGGGGTTGTGGCGCGCCACGTCAGGATAGCCCTTGGGAGCGTACGCGGCGTCGAAGTACTCCCCGTCGAATTGGCCGGCGCGCCGGCGTCGCCAGCGGTAGCTGCCGCGAAGCAAGAGTGCGCTGCCCGGGCCGATGTCCACGCCGACGCGGTACAGGTCCTCGCCAGTGTGCCCCACGGCCGCGTCGTGGCGGGTCCAACCCTCCCGCTCGTAGCCCCCGGCCGCTTCGAGCCAGTCCGCGACCTCCACGCGCGCCTCCAGCCCCGCATTGGTGCGCACGAAGTCGTAGCCCAGCCGCTGGCGGCTCTGAGCAAAGGTCGTCTGATCCTGCAGGACGTATCCCGAGGACGTGAAGGGCGGAGTCTGGTCGTCCCGCCCGTGGCGGCGCCACCACGCCTTCACTCGGAATGCCTCGACGGGCCGCGACGCGAGACGCAGCTGCGCCAGGCTCGTGTCGTAGCGTCCCGCCAGGCTCGAGCGGGGGAGCGCTGAGAGCTGATCGGGCTTGTCCCTCTGGTCGGCGCTGCCGTCCCGATTGAAGTCGATCCCCGCCGGCGTCAGGGCGGAGTTGATCGTGAACGGGAGAAACGGCTCGTCCTGGCGCGCCTCCCCGAGGCTCAGCGACCCGTGCAGCCGGCTGTGAAGCGGCAGCCTGAGGCTGCCCAGGAGCCCGACCTGGCGGAAACCGCCGTCAGGGCTCGTGTTGACCCGACCCCGCGAGGGGCTCTTGTCCGCGTCCACCGCGGACGTCGGGACGTCGAAGACGAGGGCCGGGTACCCGTTCGAAAAGCGCGAGACCACGCCATGCACGGCGAGCGACAGCTGCTCGTCCGCGTACTCCGCGCCGGCTGTCGCCGTGTTGGTGGTGAAGTCGATGGGCGCCGCCGCCTCCGTGCTCGCGCCGACGAAGGACTGCGGCAGCGACCCCTCGCGGCGTTCGTGCTCCGCTCCCACGCGCAGCGTCCAGCGGCGGCCGGGGGTGAACTCGAACCCCCCGTCCTTGAGCTTCCGCTGGTAGCTCACGTCGAGCGGCCCGCCCGCGGCCAGGACGAAGTCCCGCAGCAGCGCGGCATTGGTGCCGGGCGTGGACGGTGAGCCCGCGGGAGCGGCGGCGATCTCGGCCCTCAGCGCGGCGGGCAGGGTGAAGAGCCCGCCCGATCCGCCGTAAACCCTGACGGCGTCGTCCATGAAGCGGCGCGGGTTCTCGATCGAGCGGAGGAGGGCCTGCCAGCGGTCGCTCTTACCCAAGCTGAAGAGATACCGCTGGTCCCGCTGCGCTGCGTCCCGGCCTTCCACCACGACCCACCATCCGCCCGGCGGTTTCCACGATAGGCTGAAGGCCTCGAGCGTCAGCCCCGCGGGCACCTCGCGGAACTGCTCGTACTTCGCCGTGGGCGCGTCTCCGCCGAGAAAGGAACGCACGCCCACCGTGACCTCCCCTGCGACGTCGGTCTTGGTGGGCACCTGATCGGACGCCCCCGCGACCGCCGCGGGAAAGGGCGCCGCCAGGAGGCTCGCCACGAAGGCGAGGCGCGATGGGCATCGCTTCATGGAGACCTCCTCACCTCTGGAACTTCGAGCCCGACGGGTGATTCGAGCCGTGGATGTCGACGTGGCACTGCATGCACGAGCGGCTGAAGAGCCGCAACGCGGGGAAGAAATGGCCTGGCTGGGTCGAAGTGAGCGGCGTCGTGCGAAGCCCGATTTCGTCGTGGCACTGCTGGCAGAGCCGCGGCAGTTTGACGTGCAGCAGAGGGGGGTGCTGGGACCCATGCGGATCGTGACAGAGGGCGCAGTTCTCACGTACCGGTGGGTGCTCCCACAGCCTCGGCGCGCGCTTCTCCGAGTGGCAGGAGTAGCAGTTCTCGTTGACGGACACCTGCCTGAGGTTCGATGGGCCGACACCGCCGTGCGGGCTGTGACAGGAGCTGCAGGTCAGCCGGCCTTCCCGGAGGGGCATGTGGGACGAACGCAGGAGCGCCGCCCTCTGTTGGCGATGACAGGATGCGCAGAGCTCCACCTCGACCTGAGCCTTGAGGAGCGCCCGAGAGGACTGGGGCCGGTGTGGAGAATGGCACGCGGTGCAACCCACGGACCGAGCGTCGTGCGAGCTGCCGACGAACAACGTCAACTCCCCGCGCTGGTGACAGTTCAGGCAGACCTCCGATGCCTCCCTCCTGCCCAGTCTGCTGAAGCGTCGAATCTGCTCCGTGTCTCCGTCCGCGTGCGCCTGGCCGGGTCCGTGACACGCCTCACAGCCGGTCACGCCGGACGGAAGGGCCACATCGGCGTGGGCAGTTCGGGACAGTCCGGCCGCCAGGTCGTCGTGACACTGCGCGCAGACGCTCGAGCCCGCATAGCCGGCGGGAGCCACGTCTGCCCCCAACGCCGGCGAGATGGCGGCCGCAAGGACCAACAGCGCTGCGCAGCAGGAAGATCCGGCGGAGTGGCCGGCTCCTTCAACGGACTTCCGCATTCCTGGCAGGAGTCTCATCACGCTCCTCTGGTCCTTGTCCCTTCACCCCGCCTCGGTCTCCGGCTGTCCGTACTTCCTAGCGCGAGGGCTACCGCGCACCAGGGCACGAGCCCACGGCCAGCCGCTTTGGCTGCCGTCCCACGCGCACCGCGCGGACGACCTGTCTCGACGAGAGGTCCACGATCGAAGCGGAGTCGTCGTCGGTCGTGCTGACGACGGCGTAGCGGTCGTCGGCGGTGATCCCGATCCAGTTCGGGTTGTGCCCGACCGCCACGACGCCCGACGGCTTCAGGGTCCTGGGGTCGACGAACGTGAGCTCGTCCGTCATCTGCGTGATGAGGAGCAGGATCTTGCCGTCGTGCGTGAGCGCGATGCCGTGGGCGTCTTTGCCCTCCGGTGCGAAGCGCGGCTCGCCGAGGGCGACGCGGTCGAAGGGGCCCTTGCCGCCGAGGTCGACGGCCAGGGCGCCGTTGAGCCAACGGACCGTCAGGAAGGCCGTCTCGCCCGTTGCGTCGACGGCCAGCACGCGCGGGAAGCCGAAGACGATCGTGCGTGACACGCGTTCGAGGGTCCGCAGGTCGAAGACGTCAAGAGCGCCGTCGCCCTCCGAGGTGACGATCGCCGCGCCCTTCCGGGGGCTCATGGCGATGACGTGGGGTGCCCGGCCCGCCGGGAGCGTTCGCACCGGCGAGGCTCCGGTCGCGTCGAGGACCGAGATCGTGGAATCCCCGTTGTTGAGCACCCAGAGCTGGTCGCCCCTGGGCGTGAGCGCCACCTGGTTGGGCTGCCGGCCGACGCGCACCTCCGAGACGACCTTCATCGTGGCGGCGTCGATGACGGAGACCGAGCCCGACCCTTCGTTCGACACGTACACGCGTGCGCCATCTTCGGACAGCGCAAGGCCGTGCGGCTTGTCCCCCGTCGCCACGCAGCCCAGGACTCGCCCGTCCGGCACCGTGATCCCGCAGACGTCGCCGCCGCCGAAGCTCGTGACGTAGGCACAGGAGCCCGACGGCGCCGCAGAGGGCTCCAAGCAGGTCGCAGCATCGGCGACCTCTCCCGCGAACAGAAGCGCAACGAGCGTGACCATCGCCGCCTGGTTCTTCATTTGGCCCTCCCGGCTTCGCCAGAAGCATAAGGTCGCACGCCGGCCCGCGAGCCTGACAAGTCACTGACATCGCCGTCAGGGAGTGAGGTCGGCTCCGTGGATTCGACATCGCAGGCATGAAGCTGTTCACCGAGTTCCTCTTATCGCCCAAGGGGCGGAAGCGGATCGCGGAATCCGGCAAGGACCGCTTCGGCCGCCCGCTCTTCATCCCGGCAGCTGGCCACAAGGAAGAAGACGTCCTGGAGTCCCGATCGGCGCCTGGACCGGGTCAAGCGCGTCCGTGGCAAGGGAGCGCTGGTCGCGGCGTCGTGCTCGTGGTCAAGGCGCGAAGACGTGCGGCTGCAACGTGCACGAAGCGTTTGATGAGCCAGGGACCGACGACGCGGTCGACCTTCACCCTCTCGCGCGTGATCCACTTCATCGCGTGTCGATCCCTGCCTGGGTCCGGCGTCTCAACGGGCCGCGGGAGCGATGCGGAGGTCGTCGAAGTAGGTCACCGAGTCCGCCTTGGTCCAGACGCCCACCCTCCCCGCATCGGCAAACGTCCCGTCCTCCACATCGAAGAGCTTTTCGCCGTTCAGATATCCCGCGAAGAGCGCGCCCTTCACGACCACGCGGAGTGCCCCCCAGGCGCCCGAGGGAACCCTGGCCTCCCTGCCGTAAGCGAACATCCCGGCTCCTCGGGGCTTCAGGGCGCTGCGCTTGCCGGCCTCCACCTTGTAAAGGACGAGATTGTTTTCGAGCGCGTTGGCGCGGAGCAGGTAGTAGTTGTCCTTGTCGCGGTAGCGCCAGACGAGCCCCACGGCCTGGTCCACGGCGCCCTTCACGGACTTGAAGCGGATGGAGAGATCGACGTCCGCCAGGGAGATCGCGTCGAGGACGCAGACCGGGAATCGATAGCCTGTGGAGTCGTCGTCGGTCTGCGCGAGAACGTTCGGCGGCGTCGGCGCTGTCGCATCCGCCAGGATCGTCCAGACACCCGGCCGCCCGTTGCCGGTCGTGGCGCAGGACATCCCGCGCGGCACCTCGCCCGCGCGCTGGTCGTCGAAGCTCACCACGGTTCCGGCGGGCGCCGCCAGCCCCAGGGAAACGACGGCGGCGACGGCGAGCTTCATGGCTCCTCCCGTTCCGGGGCGGCATCGTCGCCGCGCGGGAGGGCCGGGCTGCCGGCGGGAGCACCGGAACCCGCGGGGAGGACGATCCGGAACGTGCTGCCTCGGCCCACTTCGCTTCGAAGCTCGATACGGCCCCCATGGGATTCGACCCCCCACTTCGCCAGCGCCAGGCCTAGCCCGGTGCCCCCCTGTTCCCGCGAGCGCGCCTTGTCGACCCGGTAGAAGCGTTCGAAGATCCGGTCTCGATCCTCCGGTGCGATGCCGGACCCGTTGTCCGACACTTCGATCCACGCCCACAACGCGGTCCCTCCCACGGCGACATCGATCGTGGTCCGGGGCGGGCTGTACTTGATGGCGTTGTCGAGCACGTTGATCACCGCCTGGCGAAGCACGGGCCAATCCCCGAGCACCGGGTCCGGGTCCGGCGCTTCGACGCGAACCTGCTGCTCCTTGTCGTTCGACAAGTCCTCCAGATGTTGAACGGCGCTCCTCGCCAGCGCCGCCAGGTCGACCGGCTCGCGGGCGAGGCGCACCTGACCGGCGTCGGCGCGCGACAGCGCGAGCAGCGTGTCGACGAGGCGCGTCAAGCCGTCCACTTCCTCCAACATACTGCCCACCACATCGCCGAACAGCTTGTCGTCGGGCCGCTCCTCCAGGCCGACCTCGCCGACACTCCGGAGCGCCGTTAGCGGGGTCCGCAGCTCATGAGAGGCGTCGGCGGTGAAGCGGCGGAGCTGCTCGACGGAGCGCTCGATGCGAGCGAAGGTCTCGTTGAGCGTCGCCGCGAGCTGGCCCAGCTCGTCCGCCGGGTTCTCGACCGCGAGACGCTCGCCGAGCCGCTCGGCCGTGATCCCGCGCGCTCGGGCGGCCATGCGCGCCACGGGGCCCAGGGCGCGCCGCGCCAGGTGATAGCCGCCGAACGCCGCCAGCGCGAGGGCCACAGGCAGGCCGATCCCCTGGACAACGAGCAGCTCCCCCAGCTCGCGCCGAACGCCCTCCTCCGAGCGCGCCGCGCGGACGAGCACAGGCACGCCCGCGACCTCCCGAAGCGCCGCGGCCACCCGCAGACGCCGCTCCCCCCCGCTCAAGGTCACTGGCCGGGGTTCGGCCGCAGGCTGCGGCGCCGGAAGACCCAGGGGGTCACCCGTCGCGCTGCGCAGCAGGAGCGCGCCCTCGCGGCTCCAGACCTCGAGCCAGCGCCCTCCGACCGTCGTGGACTCCTCCGCCTCGTCGGGATGCCCGCTCCCGCGCCACACGAGACGCCCGTCGTCGGTCACCTCCAGCTCCTCCTGCACGAGGTCGATGTCCTCGTGGAGGCGATGGTCCAGGTCCCGGTAGAGCGCGTGCCGCACGAACACGAAGACAAGGGCCGCGTAGGCCACGAGCACGAAAGCGAGCGCGCCCGTGTACCAGAGCGTCATCCGGACACGCACGCTGCTGGGGCGCAGCGAGACGCTCACGCGCGGCCCTCGCGCGCGACGAAGCCCACGCCGCGAACGGTGTGGATCAGCTTGACCGCGAAGCCCTGGTCGACCTTCTTGCGCAGGCGCGCGATGTTCACGTCGATCACGTTGTCGAGCGGAGTCGCCCGCGCCGTCTCCTTCCACACGTCGCTCGCCAGCATCTCCCTGGAGATCACCTGGCCGCGGTGGCGCAGGAGGTACTCGAGCAGCGCGAACTCGCGCGCGGTCAGGTCCAGGAGCTGGCCGGACCGGGTCACGCGGCGCGTCACGAGGTCCATGTCGAGGTCGACCAGGGCCAACCGCAGCGTCTCGTCCGGGCGGCCGCTGCGCAGGCGAGCGCGAATCCGAGCCAGGAGCTCGGGGAAGGCGAACGGCTTCACGAGGTAGTCGTCGGCGCCGAGGTCCAGACCCGCGACGCGGTCTTCCACCGCATCCCGAGCCGTCAGGATCAAGACCGGGGTCCGCAGCCCTCGGCCCCTGAGCGCCTCCAGCACCTGCAAGCCGTCCCGGCCGGGCAGCATCAGGTCGAGGAGGACCAGGTCGACCGCCTGCGAGCTGGCGAGGAAGAACCCCTCTTCGCCGGTGCCGGCCGGCACGACCTCGTATCCCGCGCGCTCGAGCCCGGCGCGGAGCGCCCGCGCGACCTTGGGCTCGTCCTCGATCACGAGGATCCTCATCATCCTGCCCGCAGGATAGTGGACTCCGCGCTCCGCTGGGCCTTACAAGTCCCTGACATCCTGGTCAGGCAGCCCGGCCCGGCGGGCGCGCCTCACGCAAACCACTTGAGGAGGACGCCCATCACGCCCGCGGCGAGGATCAGGAGCGGCTCCGGGACCTTGCGGAATCTCCATCCCACACCCAGGACGATCACCGCGATCGCCAGCGTCGCGACGTCCATGACGGCCCTGCGCCCGAGGACGAATGCGGCGCCGGCGATAGCCCCAGTGGCCGCGGCGGTCACGCCGTCGACGAAGCCTCGGACGCCGCGGTTTCTCGACCAGCGTCGGAAGTGCGGCGCCGGGATCACGGTGAACAGGTAGCACGGGAGGAACGTCCCGAGAGCCGCCACCACCGCACCCGCCGGGCCTGCCACCAGGTAGCCGATGAAGCCCACCGTGAT
>JAEUQQ010000770.1 GCA_016789685.1 Acidobacteriota bacterium
CGATACGGGCATGGGGCATTCTACCGGACGTCGGCGATGCCGCGACACATCCGGCCGCGGGCGTTCACCGCTGCAGCAGTGTCCACCATCGGACCATGTCGGTCGATGGCGGCGTGATGCCGAGCACGCGCAGCATGTGGATCACCTGTCCGCGATGGTACGTCGCGTGATTCGCGACGTGCCGCAGCACGAGCCAGACCGGGCGTTCGAACCACTCGCCCTGCAGGTTGCGATACTTCAGGATCGACGCGAGCTTCTCGGCTGGTGCCGTGGCGACGTACCGGTCGAAGAACTCGTGCGATGCGCGCAGCGATTCTTCGATCGTGGCGATGTCGGGAAACTGCTCGATGTGCGGGAAGGGCGGCGACTCGATGCCCTCGAGCCGTCGTTGCCACACGACGGCGGCCCCCGCAAGATGGAACAACGTGGCGTGCAGGGTCGGGAAACTGCCGCCGAGCGGTTGCGCGGCCTGTTCGGGCGTGAGCACGGCGCACGCCGCGAGCATCTGCTCGTCGGCCCACCGGCTGTAGGCGTACAAGGTGACGAGGTCGTCGCGCATGGTGAGGGCTCCAGCGCAGGTCGAGCGCCGGCCGTAGGTGGCCGACCGACCGGCTGCCCCGAGTCTACAGCCAGCCGGTGCGCTTGAAGCCGAAATACAGGCCGGCGCACGCGCCGACCATGACCACCAGCGAGAACGGGTACCCGTACTGCCACGACAGCTCGGGCATGTGGCGGAAGTTCATCCCGTAGATCCCGGCGACCGCCGTTGGCACCGCGATGATGGCGGCCCACGCCGCCAGGCGCTTCGTGGCCTCGTTCTGCGCGACCGAGATCAGCGACAGGTTGGCCTCGAGGGCCGTCGTCAGCAGTTCGCGCGTCGTGTCGATCATCTCGTTGATGCGGATCGTGTGGTCGTACACGTCGCGGTAGTAGGGTCGCGTGTCTTCGGGAATCAACTGGCTGTCGAACCGCATCAACCGATTGCAGACGTCGACCAGCGGTGACACCGCGCGCTTCATCGCGAGCAGGTCGCGCTTCAGCCGGTAGATCCGCCCCGTGGTGTCGCGGCTGAAGTGATCGCCGAAGATCTCCTCTTCGAGCGACTCGAGTTGCTCCTCCATCTGATCCACGATCGGGAAGTACTGATCGACGACGAAGTCGAGCAACGCGTAGAGC
Source organism: Acidobacteriota bacterium (assembly GCA_016789685.1). Classification (GTDB taxonomy): domain Bacteria; phylum Acidobacteriota; class Vicinamibacteria; order Vicinamibacterales; family JAFNAJ01; genus JAEUQQ01. The sequence goes on from JAEUQQ010000770.1 coordinate 1,177, forward strand.
ACGAAGCCCGGCCCCTTCGAGAGCAGGTGCGGCATCGACTCGCACCGCGTCCGCAGCGCCACGTGCGACTTCATGCTGCCGTGGCGCACCGAGACGATGAAGTTCCGGCCGACGAAGACGTGCGTCTCGCCGAACTCGATGCCGAGGTCTGCGCCGACGAGCTGCGCGGTGCGCAGCACCACGAACAGCGTGTCCTGATACAGCTCGAGCTTGGGCCGCTGATGGGCGTTGAAGGCGTCTTCGACGGCCAGGTCGTGCAGGTGGAACTGCTTCTGCACGTTCCTGAGCAGGTCGGCGTCGGGTTCGAACAACCCCAGCCAGACGAAGCGTCCCGGGTCACCCAGGCTCGCCTGGAGGTCGTCGATCCCCACTTCGGCGACGCGAACGCCGTCGGCGTAGACCGCGCTGTTGATGACGCACGGGTCGGGCGCGGGCGAGGGGAGGTCGGGCGGCGTCATCGAGGTCGCCGACAGCTTATCAGGCCGTCGGCGTCAGCCCATCACGTCGAGCTTCGTGCCGACCTGCCGGTCGGCATCGTCCTCGTCG
>JAEUQQ010000009.1 GCA_016789685.1 Acidobacteriota bacterium
GTCGCGCCCTCGCCCGAGGCCGTGGCCATCCTCACCGCACTGATGGCGCCGTTCCCCACGCCCCCGGCCCTCTGAGCCCCCGGCGCCCCGACGTCCGTGTCGCCCTGGCTGGCCTCGCCGCAGCCCCGCTCCGCAACGCCCACGGCGAAGCCGGGTGCTATGATCGCGAGTCACGGCAGCCCCGGCGGCCGACGCTGACCATGCCCACACTCCGATTGCATCGCACGACCGGCGTCCGCGTCGGACACGTCCAGGTCGGCGGCGGCGCGCCCGTGGTCGTCCAGTCGATGACGAGCACCGACACGACCGACGTCGAGGCCACCGTCACCCAGTGCCTGGCGCTCGCCGAGGCGGGCTCGGAACTGGTGCGGGTGACGGTCAACACGCCCGAGGCCGCACAGGCCGTGCCCGTCATCACCGCGCGCCTGCGTGCGGCGGGTTGCACGGTGCCGCTCATCGGCGACTTTCACTACAACGGGCATCTGCTGCTCACCCGCTACCCCGACTGCGCGGACGCCCTCGACCAGTACCGGATCAACCCCGGCAACGTCGGCACCGGGGCACGGCGCGACGAGCAGTTCGCGATCATCTGCGGCGTGGCCCGCGACACGCGCAAGCCCGTGCGCATCGGCGTCAACGGCGGCTCCCTCAACCAGGAGCTCGTCATGCGCAAGATGCAGGAGAACACCGACCGCGACCTGGGCCTGACGTCAGACGAAATCGTCAACGAGTGCATGGTGGTGTCGGCGGTGGAATCGACGGCCCTGGCCATCGACTGCGGCCTGCGCCCCGACCAGATCATCATCTCGTGCAAGGTGTCGCGGCCGCAGCACCTGATCGGGGTCTACCGCGAACTGGCGCGCCGCACCGATCAGCCCCTGCACCTGGGCCTCACCGAAGCCGGCATGGGCATGAAGGGCCTCGTGTGGTCGTCGGCGGCGATCGGCATCCTGCTCAACGAAGGCATCGGCGACACCATCAGGTATTCGCTGACGCCGAAACCGGGCGGCGACAGGCGCGACGAGGTCTACGCGTGCCAGGAGCTGCTGCAGGCCCTCGGACTGCGCGCCTTCGCGCCGTCGGTCACCGCGTGCCCGGGGTGCGGGCGCACGACGAGTTCGACCTTCCAGCAACTCGCCGAGCGGACACAGGACTACATCCGCGAGCGCATGCCCGAATGGCGGACCCGGTACGACGGCGTCGAGACCCTCACGCTCGCCGTGATGGGCTGCATCGTCAATGGCCCCGGCGAGTCGAAGGCGGCCAACATCGGCATCAGCCTCCCCGGCACCGGCGAAGCCCCGCACTGCCCCGTCTTCATCGACGGCACCCACGCGGTGACGCTGCGTGGCACCTACGACGAGCTCGCGACCGCCTTCAGGCAGCTCGTCGACGACTACGTCGCATCGCACTACCGCGCGAAGGCGCACGCCTGAGGACGACTCATGTCGAAGGAACGCCGCCGCACCACCCGCATCGAGATCATCCAGCACGTCGGCGGGACGATCGTCCCGCTGCGCGCGCACCTGCGCGTCAAGGAGATGAGCCTCGGCGGCATGCTCATCGAGACCAACGCCGAGCTCCCGCCGCTGGGCATCCACGAGTTCCGCCTCCAGCTGTCTGACGGCGCCGAAACCCTCGTCCGCGGACACATCGTGCATGGGCGCTTCGAGGTGCGGCACGGCGGCGTGATGTTCACGCTCGGCATCGAGTTCTCGTTCCTCCCCATGGAATCTGTCGAGGTGATCCGCAAGTTCATCCTCGAGATCAAGGCCGATCCCTTCCCCACCAGGTCGCCGGCGCGTCCCTGACACGCCGGTTCGCGCGTCGCGGTGCCAGTGAGCCCGCTGCACCGCTGTCCCCTGAAAAAGAAAGGGCGGGACGCCGTCTGGAGCGCCCCGCCCGCACGAGGAGGAGGAGGAGGTAGAGGTGTCGCCGGACTACGGCGTGACGCCGCTGCCCGGACCAGTCGCGGTCAACCGCGTGGCCACGGCGTTCGTCCCAGCGGCCCAGAACACGCCGCGGGCATTCCAGTACATCGCGCGCTCGACGACGAGTTCGGCGGGGGCCTCGCCGAGGCTCTCGATGATCGACCCGAAGCGCTTGCCCTGGGCCGCCGGGAACTCTGCCGCGATGTCGACGTTGAAGCGGCTGCGCGCCGTCACCGGGAAGTCGCGGGCCACGGTCGAGCCATCTTCCATCAGCAGCGTCACGCGCACCGTGGCGCCCACCGACGACGTGTTGGCGATGAGGATGAAGGTGGCGATCGACCGCTCACCACCGAGTTCGCCATCGGCCAGCGCCCAGCGGGTGCCCGTCGCCGTGGTGCCGAACGCGTTGTGCGCTTCCTGCCAGCCCGCCGTGGCGAGGTTGGGCCACCACAGGGTGCGCTCGACGATGATCGGCACGTTGTTGGTCGAGACGTAGCTGGCCGACACGGCCGTGTTCGCGAGGTCGGGATCTTCGAGGTCGACCCAGATGTTGAAGCGCGAGTTGGCCGGCACGGCGTATTGCTTCTCGATCGTCTGGCCCGTCGGCAGCAGGTAGGTGCCGCGCACCGTGGCCGCCGACCCGCTCGGATTGGCAATCAGCACGAACATGTCGAAGTAGTCGCCCGTTGCGCCTTCGGCGAGGAACCATGTCGCGTTCGGCGCGGTGACGCCGGCGCTGTTGTGCCCGGCGCCGAAGGCGAGGCCGCCGGCCGCCAGGTAGAGCGATCGCTCGACGATGACCGGCACGCCGTTGGTCGACGTGATGACCGCCGAGACGTCGGTCTGCGCGAGCCGCGGGTCTTCGAGGTCGACCCAGATGTTGAAGCGCGCGTTGGCCGGCACCTCGTACGACTTGGTGATCGGCGACCCGTGCGGCAGCAGGTAGCGCACGTCGACCCTGGCCGGCTGCGCGTTGGGGTTCTGAATCAGGTAGAAGAGGTCGATCCCCGAGTGCGTCGCGCCCTCGGCCAGGTACCAGGTCGTGCTGGGTGACTCGATGCCCGTCTCGGCGTGTCCGCCGTAGCCCGTGGCATCCCACCACACGGTGCGATCGGCCACGAACTCGACGTCGGACTCGATCGTCGTCGAGAACGACGTGTTGGCAATCGACTCGAC
>JAEUQQ010000011.1 GCA_016789685.1 Acidobacteriota bacterium
TGTCGGTCCGCTTCGAGTTCTAGTCCGCACGTGCAGACCCGGGACGCCCCGCGGGGCGTCCCGGGTCCCCGACTCCCCGCAGCGACGCTTTCGCCCTCCGTCGCGCTGAATTCCCACCAATTCGGGTCAGACCCCAATTCAGCGACATTTTCCCGCCACCCCTGGGAATGCGCCTGAATTCGTGACAGGGTTCGAACGGTCGCCGGAATTGGGGTCAGACCCTCATCATCCTGCGGTGTCGCGGCGACAACGGTGGGTGTCGGCCGAGAGGGCTCCGCGTGGTGACACGCGGCACATGACGGCGCAAGTGGCGTGTTTGCTTGCGGTTACATGGCGGAACGGCCTCGCAGCGCCAGGCCAAGCGCCACCGAGGTGAACTCTTCGCCCGAGCGAATCCGGTCGGCGCCGAAACGGGTGGTGAAGATCCGCCGCACCGCCGGCACCAGCGACGTGCCGCCCGTCAGGAAGACGGCATCCACGTCGGCTGCCGACACGCCGGTGCGCTGCAGCAGGCCTTCGACGCACGCCTCGAGTTGATGCAGTTCATCCCTGATCCAGCGCTCGAACTCCCACCGCGTCACCTGCGACTCGATCCGCACGTCGCCGTCGTCAAACAGGAAGGTCCCGATCGGCTCGCGCGACAGCGCGCTCTTGAGCGCCTGCACCGCTCCGTGCAACTCGAATCCCAGGTCGTGCTCGATCAGGTAGATGAGCGAACGGATCCGATCCGGCTCGAGCGCATCGGCGGCGACGTTCTCGAGCAGCGCCATCACCTCGCGCGTCTTGAGAAACGACAGGTGGTGCCAGCGCTCGAGGCTCGCATATGGCCACGACGGAATCGGCAGCTCCTGCTGCCACGAACGCATCATCGACCGCGAGCCCAGTGCCGGCGACACGAGGTGCCGCACGATCTGCGCGTCGAACGCGTCGCCTGCCAGCCCGACGCCGGCCGTGCCGATCAGCCCGGCCGAGGCCTGCCCCGCCAACGTCGCCACTGACGGCCCCACGCGCAGCAGCGAGAAGTCGCTCGTGCCACCGCCGAAGTCACCGATCAGGATCAACTCGTCATGGTCGAGCGTCTCGGCGTAGTGGTGGGCCGCGCCGACGGGCTCGAGCTCGAACTGCACCGTCGAGAACCCCGCCTCGCTGAACGCGCGCCGCAGCCGTTCCTCGGCATGCGCATTGTCCTCGTCACGCTCGGCGCCGACGAAGTGCACGGGGCGGCCCACTGTCGCGGATCGGATGTCGAACCCGAACTGCGCCGACGCCGCCTCGCGAAGATCAGACAGGATGCGCGCGATCAGCGACTCGATCGTGCGCCGCCGGCCGAAGACAGACGTGTTCTTGAGGTCGCGGCTGGTCAGGAACGACTTGAGCGACTGCACCAGTCGGCCCTTGGTCTCGGCCGCGAGGTAGTGCTCGATGCCGGCCGGCCCCGTCCAGCACAAGGGCTCGACCACGCTACGCCGCGGCGGCGGCTCGAAGTACAGCAGTGATCGCGACGCGGTGACGCGCGCGCCCCTGAGCGAGAACTCCGCCAGCCGCGTCTGCCCGCCGGCGCCGACCGCCGCCACCGAACTGTTCGTCGTGCCGAAGTCGATGCCCACGGACGGGGAGGCCACATCGGTGCGCATCCCCCTAGTATGCCTGTCGAGACCACCTCGCGGGATGTGATAGCGGACCGGCTGTGCCAACAGGCGTCCCCCGGCTGGCTGCCTCCCGCGGCGCTTCGGCCGGCGTCGGCCGAGCCCGCGCCTGTCGCGTGCCCTTGAACAACCGGACACGGTCTGTCACATTCCCCGGTGCATGTCGGGGCCGCGCATCCTCATCGTCGACGATGACACCGAGTTGAGCGGATTGCTGCGCGAGTTGCTGACGCCCGAGGGCTACGAGGTCGACACGCACCCGGGCGGCGCCGATGCCGCGCGCACGGCCACCGCCGGCGGTTATGGGCTCGTCATCCTCGACGTGATGCTGCCAGAGGTGAACGGGTTCGACGTCCTGCGCGAAATCCGGCGGTCGTCAGACACTCCGGTCATCCTGCTCACGGCACGCGGCGACGATGTCGACCGCATCGTCGGCCTCGAGATCGGCGCCGACGACTACCTGCCGAAGCCGTTCAACCCACGCGAACTCACGGCACGCATCCGCGCCGTACTGAGGCGCACGCAGCCACGGGGGCACGACGGCGACCGCATCTTCGTCCTCGACGACGTGGTCGTGGACCCGGGCGCCCGCTCGGTGTCGAAAGACCACGTGGTGGTGGACGTGACGACCGTCGAGTTCGACATCCTCCGCATGCTGGTCGCATCGGCGGGGCAGGTCGTGGCGCGCGACGACCTGTCGCAGGCCGTGCTCGGCCGCGAGCTGGATCCGTTCGATCGCAGCATCGACATGCACATCAGCAAGCTGCGACGGAAGCTCGGCGACGCGGCCGACGGCAGCGAGCGCATCAAGACCGTGCGTGGCGTGGGCTACATCTACGCGCGCTCGTCGGGACGGAGCTGATTCGTGCGCAGCCTCGCGGTCAAGATCTTCCTGAGCTTCTGGATCATGCACGCGTTGATCCTCGTCGTGCTCGCCCTGCTGCCCGACCAGGGCGCGCGGGCGCGACTCGCCGAGATCGCGCGGCGCGACGGGCGGATCGCGACCACGCTGCTCGAGCAACACGGGCGACAGTCGTGCGACGACTACCTGTCGGTGACGCAGCAGCGGGCCGACGTGCAGATCGCCATCCTCGACGCGCGCGGTGCCGTGGCTTGCGCGCCGTCGTCGGCCATCGACCTGTCACCGTTCGGCGCGCACCTCGCGCAGCGGGATGGTGACGTTGTCGAGGCGTCAGACGCCCGGGAACTGGCCGTCGTGTCGGTTGACGGCCCGAGTGGCGCGCCCTACACCGTGACCAGCATCGCGACCGGCGCCGCGCAGGGACCGCAGCGTCCGGTGCGGCAGCGCCCGCTGCCGCGCGACGTGTTGCTCACCACCCTGCTCGTGTCGGGCGTGGTGTGCTTCGTCGTCGCGCGCTACCTCGCGCACCCGCTGCAGCAGTTGCGACGGGCGACGTACCGCCTCGCGGCGGGCGACCTCGGCACGCGCGTCGGCGCCACGCTGGCGGTGCGGAGCGACGAGACGGGTGACCTGGTGCGCGACTTCGACGCGATGGCCGAGCGCATCGAGACACTCGTGCAGTCGCAGACGCAGCTGCTGTCGGACATCTCGCACGAGCTGCGATCGCCCCTGGCGCGCCTCAACGTCGCCCTCGAGCTCGCGCGGCGCAAGGCGCCCGACGAGGCGCGGGCGGAGCTCGATCGGATCGAGGCCGAGGCGGCGCGCATGAACGACATGGTGGGCAGCCTCCTCGAGCTCTCCCGGGTCGAGGGCGATCGTCGCGCCCGGAAGGTGGCCACCGTCGATCTCAACGACGTCGTCCAGCACGTCGTCGAAGACGCCGACTACGAAGCTCGCCGCGTGGGGAAATCGGTGACGCTCCGCAGCGAGGGCCGGGCCCTCGTGGACGGCGACGCGAACCTGATTGCGCGGGCCGTCGAGAACGTCGTGCGGAACGCGATCCGCTACGCCCCTGAGGGCACGGCGATCGAGGTGCACGTGACCGGCGAGGCACGCCAGGCGCGGATCGGGATCGCCGACCAGGGCCCGGGCGTCCCGGAGGCGGATCTCGAACGCATCTTCGCGCCCTTCCACCGCGTCGGGGCGTCGCGCACGCGCGAATCGGGCGGTGTCGGGCTGGGCCTCTCGATCGCCCGCCGTGCCATCGCGCTCCACAACGGCACCATCACCGCAGCCAACGCGTCGGCACGAGGCTTGATCGTGACCATTCTCCTGCCCGCGTCCGCCGTGTTCCCCGCTTCGCCGACCACCTGACGCGACCTCGCCGACAACGCGCGGTGTCGCATCTCCGCAGTCACGCCGCAGTTCCGCGCCAATTCGGGTCAGACCCCAATTCAGCGAAGATTTTCCACACCCTGCACAAATCGGCCTGAAACCGCGCGGCGGCGTACCTGGCCGTCGAATTGGGGTCAGACCCTCATCATCGGTAGGGGTCGCGGTGACGCCGGGAGTTGTCGCGGGCGTGGGGTCTTTACACACCTTTACGTAGGGGCGACGACTCTTTACGGGCATCGCGTCTGCATCGCCGTCCAACTAGGTGTGCAGCAACCGCAGACAGACGCGGTGCTCACAGGGGACGCCGATGACCACGCCACGCACTTCCACCTCGAGGCTCGGGGGCAGGCAGCCCCGGTTCCTCGCATTTGCCATCCTGGCCGCTGCAGTCGCCGCCGGCGGCTGCGCAACCACCTACCAGGCACGCGTGTCGACGACGCCGGCGGTCACGCCGCCGGCAACCTGGCAGGCGGCGGCGCAGCTCACGTCGACGGCCCCGGCGGGTGACCTGTCGCGGTGGTGGCAACAGCTTGGCGATCCGACCCTGACCGCCCTCGTGAACGACGCGCTAACGTCGAATCCCGACATCCGCATCGCGCAGGCCCGCCTGCAGCAGGCACGCGCGCAGCGCTCGCTCGCCGCCGCGCAGCGCCTGCCGAGCGTCACGCTGTCGGCATCCGATGCGGTCGCTGACCGCAACGACGGCGATGCGACCAACAGTGCGTCGCTGGGCATCGACGCGAGCTGGGAACCCGACATCTTCGGCCGCCAGCGCAACGCGGTCGATGCCGCAGACGCCGACGCGACCGCAACGGCGCTCGATCTGCGCGCGATGCACGTCAGCCTGTCGGCCGAAGTCGCACTCAACTACACGTCGCTGCGGTCGGCGCAGGCGCGCCTCGACATCGCGAGGCGCAACGAGGCCAGCCAGGCCGAGACGCGGCAACTGACCGAGTGGCGTCGCGACGCCGGCCTCGCCACGAGCCTCGACGTCGAACGTGCACGCGCGAACCACGAACAGACCCGCGCGCAGGTCGCGAGCCTCGGCGCCAGCATCGCGCAAGCCATGCATCGCCTCTCGACCCTGACCGGCCGGGAGCCAGGCGCCCTGACGTCGCGCCTGTCGATCGCGGCACCACTCCCGACGGTGCCCGAGCAGGTCGCCATCGGCATCCCGGCCGACACGCTGCGGCAACGGCCAGACGTCGGTGCCGCCGAGCAGCGCCTGCTCGCCGAGACCCTCCGTGTGACGCAGGCCAACGCCTCGCGCTATCCGTCGTTCACGCTGCGCGGGTCGCTCGGCACCGACATCGTGTCGGGCATCGCGTCTGGCGGCACGTCGCTCGTCGGCTCGCTCGTCGGCGGGCTCGCGCACACGCTCGTCGACGGCGGCCGCATCCGCCAGCAGATCGAGATCCAGGGCGCGGTGCAGGCACAGGCCCTCGCCAGCTACGAGAGCGCCATCCTGACGGCCCTCGAGGACGTCGAGAACGCGCTGGTGTCGCTCGACGCCACCCGGCAGCGGCTCGGGGCGCTCGACGCCGCCGCGGACGCGGCCCGCAACGCTGCCCTGCTCGCGCGCCAGCAGTACACGAGCGGCCTCACCGACTTCCAGACGGTGCTCGACACCGAGCGCACGGTGCTCTCGGTCGAAGACAGCGTGGCGAGCACCGAGTCTGACCGGATTGCAGCACTCGTCCAGCTCTACAAGGCACTCGGTGGCGGATGGTCGACGACCTCCGCTCCGGCTTCGCAGGTGAACCCGTCATGACGACTCACACGCCTTCCGCCCACTCCGATCTCACGACCCTGCTCTCGAATGACCGCCGCACAGGGCGCGTGGCCCGCGTCGCGCGCTGGATCGTCGGGTTCGGGGCCGTCCTGCTGGTGGCCGCCATCGCGGTCACGATCCGCGGGAAGGCCGCGACGCCGGCAGTGACCTACCGCACCGAAGCGCTGTCGCGCGGCACGCTCAGCGTGTCGGTGTCGGCCACGGGCAACCTGCAGCCGACCAACACGGTGAATGTCGGCAGCGAACTGTCGGGCCTGGTCGACGCGGTGCTCGTCGACGAGAACGATGCGGTCAGGCGCGGGCAGGTTCTCGCGCGCCTCGACACGGCCAGGCTGCAGGATCAGATCGTGAAATCGCAGGCGGCCCTGGCCTCGGCGCAGGCCCGGCTCGCGCAGGCCAACGCCACGACGAAGGAAGCCCTGGCCTCACTCGAGCGCCTGCGCGAGGTGTCGCGCCTGTCGGGCGGCAAGGTGCCGTCGAAGACCGAACTCGACGCCGCCGAGGCGACGGTGACCCGCGCCGAGGCCGAGCAACTGAGCGCGCGCGCGTCGGTCAACGAGGCGGGCGCCGCACTGAACACCGACCAGACCAACCTGTCGAAGGCGTCGATTCGCTCGCCGATCGACGGCGTCGTGCTGACGCGGTCGGTCGAGCCTGGCCAGGCGGTCGCCGCCTCGCTGCAGGTCGCGACGCTGTTCACCATCGCTGAAGACCTGCGCGAGATGGAGCTGCAGGTCGATGTCGACGAAGCCGACGTGGGCAGCGTCCGCGAGGCGCAGCAGGCGACGTTCGCGGTCGACGCCTACCCGTCGCGCCGCTACACGGCGCGGGTCACGCGGGTCGCGTTCGGGTCGCAGACGAGCGCCGGCGTGGTCTCGTATCCGACGTTGCTGCAGGTGAAGAACGACGACCTCAGCCTGCGTCCGGGCATGACGGCGTCGGCCGACATCGCGACCGTGGTGCGCTCGAATGTGTGGCTGGTGCCAAACGGTGCGCTGCGCTACACGCCGCCGGCGGCCACGCCAACCGAGAGTCGCGGGCTCATTGGGATGCTGATGCCACGGCCGCCAGGCGGACGCTCGGAGACGCAGCGCGTCACGGCCGCCGACGGCTCGAAGACGCTGTGGGTCCTGCGCGACGGGCAGCCAGTGGCGATCCAGGTCACGCCGGGCTCGACCAACGGACGCGTCACCGAAGTGTCGGGCGAGGGCCTCGGCGACGGCCTCCAGGTGATCGTCGACAGTGGGAGTACGCAGTCATGACCCCGCAGATCCTCATGCCGCCATCTGCCGACGCGCTTTCGCCGCATCGCGCGCCGACGCCCTCCTCGTCGACCGACGCCTTCATCGCGTTCACCGGGGTGACGAAGGTCTACGGCGAGGGCTCTACGGCCTTCGAGGCCCTCAAGGGAATCGATCTCGGCATCGCGCGCGGCGAGTTCCTCGCGGTGATGGGGCCCAGTGGATGCGGGAAGTCGACGCTGATGAACCTCCTCGGCTGCCTCGATACGCCGACGAAGGGCAGCTACACGTTCGATGGCGTCCACGTCGAGCACCTGTCGCGCGACCAGCGCGCGTTGCTCCGCCGCCACTACCTGGGCTTCGTGTTCCAGGGCTTCAACCTGCTGGCGCGCACGACGGCGCTCGAGAACGTCGAACTCCCGCTGCTGTATCGCGGGCAATCGGCTGCCGTCCGGCGGGCGGCGGCGCGCGAGGCGCTCGCGCACGTGGGCCTCCTTGGATGGGAGCACCACACGCCATCGGAACTCTCTGGTGGCCAGCAGCAGCGTGTCGCGGTCGCCCGCGCGCTCGTGTCGAACCCGCTCGTGCTGCTTGCCGACGAGCCCACCGGCAACCTCGACTCGCAGCGCAGCCGCGAGATCATGGAACTGATCCGCTCGCTCAACCAGGAACACGGCATCACGGTGATCATGGTCACGCACGAACCCGAGACGGCGGCGTACGCGGATCGCGTGATCCACATGCTCGACGGCCTCGTCGATCGCGAGCACCACAACGGAAAGGTGCACTGACATGTGGTTCAACACCTGGCTCCTCGCGCTCAAGGGCATGCGGCGCAACGTGATGCGTTCGGCCCTCACCATCCTCGGCATCGTCATCGGCGTCTCGGCCGTGGTGACCATGGTGACGCTCGGCAACGGCGCCACGCAGGCCGTGTCGAACCAGATCGCGAGCCTCGGCAGCAACCTGCTGATCGTGATGCCGGGGCAGCGTCCCGGCCCCGCGCGCGACGGCGCCTCGGCGCCACGCTTCAAGGCGGTGGATGCGGAAGCGATCGAGACGCAGATCCCCGGCCTGGCGGCAGTCGCGCCCACGTCGGCGTCGAGCGTGACGGTGGTCTCGATGGCCAGGAACTGGACGACCACGGTGACCGGCACGACGAGCAGCTTCTTCGTCGCCGGCAACTGGACGCTCGAGTCTGGCCGCGTGTTCACGGCGACAGAAGAGCGCGCCGGACAGCCCGTGTGCATCATCGGCGAGACCGTCCGCGCACGGCTCTTCGAGCGCGAGAACCCCGTCGGCAGCACCATCCGCGTGAAGCAGTTCACGTGCGAGGTCATCGGCCTGCTCAGGGCCAAGGGGCAGGCGTCGATGGGCCGCGATCAGGACGACACGGTGGTCATCCCGCTGCGCACCCTGCAGCGCCGCGTCACGGGCACGCAAGACGTGAACTCGATCATGGTCGCGGCGAGGCCCGATGCCTCGACGAGCGACATCAAGGCACGCATCGAGCTGCTGATGCGCGAACGGCGCCGGATCACCGACGACAAGATCGACGATTTCAACGTGCTCGACACCAAGGAGATCGCCGCGACGATGTCGGGCACGACCCAGGTGCTGACCGCGCTGCTCGGCGCGGTCGCAGCGGTGAGCCTGCTGGTGGGCGGCATCGGCATCATGAACATCATGCTGGTGTCGATCACCGAACGGACGCGCGAGATCGGGACACGACTGGCGATTGGCGCGCGCGAACGCGAGGTGCTGATGCAGTTCCTGGTCGAGGCGGTCACGCTGTCGTCGTTTGGTGGTGTGGTAGGCATCGCGCTGGCGACGGTCGCGTCGTACGGCCTGGCCACCGGGATGTCGGTGCCCTACATGTTCGACGCCGAGATCAACGTGCTGGCGTTCGTGTTCTCGGCCGCCATCGGCGTGATCTTCGGGTACCTGCCTGCTCGCCGGGCGGCGCGCCTCGACCCGATCGACGCCCTCAGGCACGAGTGAGGGGCGTGCGGGCCGCTACGACTGGCCGAGGCGCGTGAGGAGGTCGCCAAAGCGCCGGCGGCTGACGCCGAGGCGGGTGCCGTCGGCCAGCACCGCGTCACCACCCGCGTCGCTCGGAATCACCTCGCGGATGGCATCGAGCGCGACGAGGGCGTTCCGCGAGACGCGGAAGAAGCGCGCGGGATCGAGCCGCACTTCCAGTTCGGTCAGCGTGGGCGTCAGCCACGCGTGGCCGTCGTGCGCCTGGAGCCGCGTCAGGCCATCGTCGCTGGCGATGTAGAGCACGTCCGACGCCGCAATCACGACGAACCTCGCGCCGCGTTTCGCCACGAAACGGGTGACGTACCCCAGGCCAGCCTGGGCGCGGTCGATCGACGCCTCGCGCTCGGCCGATGCAGCGGCTGGCACGCGGTCGAGGGCCGCGAACAGCCGGGCCCGGCTCACGGGCTTGAGCACGTAGTCGAGCGCGTGCAGTTCGAAGGCATCGATGGCGTGCTGTTCGAAGGCCGTGCAGAAGATAATCGATGGACGCGGGGCGCCGAGCGACGCCGCCACATCGAGGCCGGTGGCGCCAGGCATCTGGATGTCGAGCACCACGACATCGGGATGCAGGCCGGCGATGCGCTCGATCGCCTCGACCCCATCACTTGCCTAGCCCACCAACTCGACATAGCACCGCCATGCCAGCAGTTAGCGCAAACGCTCCAGCGCCGTCTGATCATCTTCGACGATCATAACTCTAAGCATCTTAGTACCACCATCCTGCCTTCGCTAACCAA
>JAEUQQ010000083.1 GCA_016789685.1 Acidobacteriota bacterium
CTGGCCCCGGCCGCTGGCCCATCATCGTCTGGGGCAATGGCGCGTGCGCGAATGTCGGCAACCGCTTCCGCTACTTCCTCACCGAGATCGCAAGCCACGGCTACGTCGCGATCGCGATCGGGCCAATTGGCGCGCAGTACCTCGAGGGGCAGGCGAGCCTCCTGCCGCCCGGCACACCGCCGCCACCGGCGGGCGCGACGCCGCCGCAGCGGCGTGAGCAACCGTCGAAGGCCAGCCAGTTGGTCGACGCGATGGACTGGGCAGTCGCGCAGAATGCCGACCGATCGAGCGCGTACTTCGGCAGGCTCGACACGAGCAGAGTCGCTGTCATGGGACAGTCGTGCGGTGGCTTGCAGGCCATCCTCGCATCCGCAGATCCTCGCACGACGACGAGCGTGATCTGGAACAGCGGGACGTTCCCGGCCGGGCAGCCCGTGCTCTCGGGTGCAGAAGCCACCAAGGAGAGCCTCGCGAAGCTGCACAAGCCCGTCGCGTACATCAGCGGCGACCAGAGTGACGTGGCGTTTGCGAACTCCGAGGACGACGTCTCGAGGATTGACCAGGTGCCCGTCTTCCGCGCGTATGCCAGGGGCGTCGGCCACGGCGGCACGTATCGCACGCCAAATGGCGGCATGTTCGCCACGGTGGCTGTTGCGTGGCTCGACTGGCAGCTGAAGGGCGACGCGAAGGCCGCGGCCTGGTTCACGGGCGCCAGTTGCCGACTGTGCACCGACCCAACGTGGGTCGTGCGCAAGAAGCGCATCGAGTGAGCGCGTCGAGGAGACCATGACCATGCGCCAGGATCGTTCGCTTCCCGTCATCATCGCCTCGCTGGCGCTCGTCGCCGGCGTCGCAGCGCAGCAGGCCGCGACACCGTCGTTCACGGCTCCGGCCCTCGTCGAGCACATCAAGGTGCTCGCATCAGACCGGTTCGAGGGACGCGCCCCCGGCAGCAAGGGCGAAGACCTCACCATCGGCTACCTCACCGATCAGTTCAAGGCGCTCGGGCTCGCGCCGGGGAACCCCGACGGCACCTGGGTGCAGCCAGTACCGATGGTCGGCATGACGGCCGACCCCAGGGCCACGCTGACGTTCACCAGGGGAGGCGCCTCGCACGCGCTCGCCTACCGCGACGACTTCGTCGCCTGGACCCGCCGCGTCGTCGATCGGGTGGCACTCGAACAGTCAGAACTGGTGTTCGTGGGCTACGGCGTCAATGCGCCGGAGTTCAACTGGGACGACTACAAGGGCGTCGACCTCACCGGGAAGACGCTGGTCGTGCTCATCGGGGATCCGCCGGTGCCGGATCCCGCGAAGCCAGACGCGCTCGATCCGAAGACCTTCGGCGGGCGGGCCATGACCTACTACGGCCGCTGGACGTACAAGTACGAGATGGGGGCCGAGAAGAAGGCCGCTGGCGTGATCATCGTGCACGAGACCGGGCCCGCCGGGTACCCGTTCTCGGTCGTGCAGGGCATGGGCGGCGAGAAGTTCGATCTGCGGACGCCCGATCGCAACATGGGACGCGCGGCCGTCGAAGCCTGGATCACGGTCGACCGGGCGAAGCAGCTCTTCAAGATGGCCGGCCACGACTTCGACGCGATGAAGGCGCAGGCGCTGTCGCGGGCGTTCAAGCCCGTCGCGCTGGGCGTCACGGCGTCGGTCACGTTTGGCAACACGGTGCGCCCGGTCGATTCGCGCAACGCCGTCGCGACGCTGCCCGGCAGCGATCCCGCGCTCGCCAACGAGTACGTGATCTACACGGCCCACTGGGATCACTTCGGCGTCGGCGTCGCCGTGAACGGCGACAACATCTACAACGGTGCGCTCGACAACGCGACGGGCACGAGCGGCCTGATCGAGATGGCGCGCGCCTACACGAAGATCTCGCCGAAGCCGAAGCGCTCGATCCTCTTCGTGGCCGTCACGGCCGAAGAGCAGGGGCTGCTCGGGTCGGAGTACTACGCGACCACTCCGCTCTATCCGCTCGCAAAGACCCTGGCGGTGATCAACATGGACGGCATGAACATCCACGGCCGCACGTCAGACCTGACGGTCGTGGGCCTCGGCAACAGCGACCTCGACGACTACGTTGCCGCGGCCGCGAAGGCATTTGGCCGCACCGTCAAGGGCGATCCGGCACCCGAGCGCGGTGGCTACTACCGCTCGGATCACTTCCCCTTCGCGAAACAGGGCGTGCCGGCGCTCAACGCGGGCGGTGGCAGCGCCTACGTCGGCAAGCCCGCCAACTACGCCGACACGATTCGCGAGCAGTACACGTCGAAGCACTACCACCAGCCCTCTGACGAGTACTCGCCGTCGTGGGATCTGAGCGGCGCGCTCGAAGACCTCGAGATTCTCTTCCGCGTCGGCGTGCGCGTTGCGGCCGCAGACACCTACCCGGCCTGGAAGCCGGGCACCGAGTTCAAGGCGAAGCGCGAGAAGATGCTGTCGGGCAAGTGAGCCGGCCTGGGGGGCGTCGCCTCGCGCGCCGCCCCCACCGCGTCATCCCTTGAGCGCGTTGACCAGGTCGACGTACTGCTGCATCGCAGCGTCGGCAGGTGTGCCCTTCAGGCCGGCCCACGCGTCGAACTTGGCCTGGGCCACGAAGTCGAAGCCGCCGGGCCGCGCGCCAGACGCGTCGCCGCTGGTGGCCTGCTTGA
This sequence comes from Acidobacteriota bacterium, assembly GCA_016789685.1. Taxonomy (GTDB): domain Bacteria; phylum Acidobacteriota; class Vicinamibacteria; order Vicinamibacterales; family JAFNAJ01; genus JAEUQQ01. The sequence continues at coordinate 2,664 of JAEUQQ010000083.1, forward strand.
AGAGCGCGTAGAGCTTCAGGAGGGTGTTGTTGTCGGGCCGCTTCGCCAGGTGCTTGGAATCCGCGATCGCGGCGTCGAACAAGGCCTTCAGGTCAGCCATGGCATCCTCGCCTGGGGCGGGCACGGCGCATCGCGTGCCATCTTCCCCATTCTACGCGCGCATCCGCCTGGCGACCGTCACGAGGTCGGCGACGAGCGCGTAGGCGGTCTTCTCGAGGCCACCGTCGCGCTGGGTGATAACCACGCGGCCGAGCGGCCAGGTGTCGAGTTCGAGGGCGTTCCCCTGCCCGTCGAGCACGGCCAGTGGGTCATCGGGTGCAAGTTCCTCGAGGCGCACGCGCATGCGCGCGCCGGCGCCGCGCCCGGCTCCCGATGCCACGAGCTTCAGCACGCGGCCACGCCGCCGCGCCTCGAGTGCGCGCGGCCCGGTCTCTGGACCGATGCCCTCCCGTTCGACGGCCACCGGCGTCGTCTCAGCATCGAGGAGGACGTTCGCGAGCGCGGCGGCCTTCGCGGCGGCGTCCCATCCATCGACGTCGAGCGACGGGTCGGCTTCGGCGATCCCCTCGGCCTGCATCCGCGCGAGCGCCACGTCGAACCGCTCGCCCCGCTCCATGGCCGTCAGCATGAAGTTCGTGGTGCTGTTCACGACGCCCCGGAAGCCATGGACGACAACGGCGGGCATCGTCTCGCGCACGAGGTTGAAGATCGGGATGCCGTCCATGACGGCGCCTTCGAACAGGAACGAGCGGCCGACGCGCGCGGCCTCGTCAGCCAGTGCGCGCCAGGCGAATGCCACCGGCCCTTTGTTGGCCGAGATGACGTCGGCGCCCCCACGCAACGCGGCCCGCACGTGCGAGATGGCTGGTTCTCCCGAGGCAACGTCGAGCGTGGTGGTCTCGACGACGACGCTCCGGTCGAATGGTGCCACGCGCAGGCGGTCGAGCGCGTCGCCGATGAACTCGACCGTCGAGACGTGGCCGGGGCTGGGCCGTTCCAGCCACGCGGTGATCGCGGGACTGTCGAGACCACTGGCATCGAAGATCCCGCCCTGCCGGCGTGTCACGATGCCCACGACGACGGGCGCGATCCCCATCGCCGCCAGGGCGGCCTGCGACTCGCCGAGCAGTTCCACGTATCGCCGACCGACGTTCCCGTATCCCACCAGCAGCAGGGCAATCCGCACGCGCAACCTCTCAGGACAGAGCCGCCGAGAGTGTAGCCGAGGCCGACTGCGCCATATAATCCGTCGCATGGCGAAGACGCCGCCCCCGCCCCGCTTCTCACCCGACACGATCAAGTTTCTGCGTGCGGTCGGACGCAACAACGATCGCGAGTGGTTCAAGGCACGCAAGGACCAGTACGACGCGCAGGTCAAGGCGCCGATGGTCGCCATCGTCGAGGCGCTCGACCGCGACTTTCGCGCGTTCGCACCCGAACTCGAGGCCAATCCGAAGAAATCGATCTATCGCATCTATCGCGACACGCGCTTCAGTGCCGACAAGACCCCGCTCAAGACGCACATCGCGGCGTACTTCTCGCACCGCGACCTCGGCAAGGGAGACGGCGCAGGCTTGTACCT
>JAEUQQ010000159.1 GCA_016789685.1 Acidobacteriota bacterium
GCACGACCACGGGCACCCGCACGACCACGGGCACCCGCACGACCATGGGCACTCGCACGACCATGGGCACTCGCATGACCACGGGCATCGCTCGCTGCGCGACATTGCCGCGTTGATCGGCCGGTCGGCCCTGTCGCCGTCCGCGCAGACCCGGGCCATGGCGTGGATGACCCGTCTGGCCGAGGCCGAGGCCGCCATCCACAACGTGCCGGTCGAGCAGATTCACCTGCACGAGGTGGGCGCCGTCGACTCGATCGTCGACATCGTGGGCGCGGTATGCGCGCTCGAGTATCTGGCGGCCGACCGCGTCGAGTGCGCGCCGCTGAACGTCGGGGGGGGCACCGTGAAGTGCGCGCACGGCATGTTCCCGGTGCCCGCGCCGGCGACGCTGCGCCTGCTGACCGGGGTGCCGACCTTCACCGCCGGCCCCCGGGTCGAATTGCTCACCCCTACGGGGGCGCTGGTCCTGACCAGCGCGTCGCAGGCGTTCGGTCCGCAGCCGCCGATGCGAGTGACGGCTGTCGGCTACGGGGCTGGTGACCGCGACTTCGCCGACCGCCCCAACGTCCTGCGCGTGCTGGTCGGCGACACCGACGCGGCGCAGGCCGATACGATCACGGTGGTGGAGTGCGAGATCGACGACATGACGGGCCAGGTGTTCGGCGACGTGATGGATCGGCTGTTCGAGGCCGGTGCCGTCGACGTGTACTTCGCGCCGGTGCACATGAAGAAGAATCGCCCTGGCACGCTGGTCACGGTGCTCGTCCAGGCCGAGCATCGCGAGGCGATCGTCGACCTGTTGTTCGCCGAGACGACGACGCTCGGGGTGCGATACCATGAGGTCCGCCGGGAGTGCCTCGATCGGGAGCATCGGCTCGTTGCGACGCCGCACGGAGAGGTGCGCATGAAACTCGGGCACCGGCGCGGGCATCTGGTGAATGCCGTCCCGGAGTTCGACGACTGCCGACGGCTCTCGCGCGAACGCGGTGTTCCGGTGAAGGACGTCCAGGCGGCGGCCGTGCGCGCCTGGCTCGACCGCTCGTCTGCCACGCACTGATTCCGGGCCGGCCGCAAGCTGGTCCACGGGTCCCGACGCCCTGCCGATGCGCTTCTACCTGACCACGCCGATCTACTACGTGAACGCCGAGCCGCACCTGGGGCACGCGTACACCACGATCCTCGCCGACGCGGCCGCGCGCGCCCATCGCCTGGCGGGCGAGGACGTGCTCTTCCTCACGGGCACCGACGAGCACGGCCAGAAGATCGAGCGGTCGGCCCGCAAGGCGGGCATCGAGCCGCGGACGTTCGTCGACGGGATCGCGGCCCGGTTCCGCGACCTGTTCACCGACCTGCACATCTCGAACGACGACTTCATCCGCACGACCGAGGCGCGTCACCGCCGTGCGGTCGAGGCCATCTGGCGCGCGTCGCGCGACCGCGGCGATCTCTACACGGCCACCTACCAGGGTTGGTACTGCACGACCGACGAGCTCTACGTGCCCGAAACGCAGCTGCTCGAGGGGCGCAAGTGCCCGACCTGCGGCGGCGCGGTCGAGTGGCTCGAGGAGACGAACTACAAGTTCCGGCTGTCGAAGTACCAGGAGCCGCTGCGCGAGCACTACCGCGCGCATCCCGACTTCGTCGTGCCGACGGCGCGCTACAACGAGGTGCTGGCCTTCATCGAACGCGGCCTCGACGATCTCAGCGTCAGCCGGACGTCGTTCACGTGGGGGATTCCCGTGCCCGACGACCCGGCGCACGTGGTCTACGTGTGGTTCGACGCGCTCACGAACTACATGACGGCGGTGGGGTATGGCGACACGACGCCCGAGGCGGCGGCCCGCTTCGCCCACTACTGGCCAGCCGACGTGCACCTGATCGGCAAGGAGATCGTCCGGCAGCACGCGGTCTACTGGCCGGCGTTCCTGATGTCGGCGGGCCTGCCGCTGCCGCGCCAGATCGTCTCGCACGGCTGGTGGACGATGGACGGTGCCAAGATGTCGAAATCGCTGGGCAACGTGGTGCGCCCGGCCCCGTATGTGGCCGCCTACGGCCTCGACGCGTTCCGGTACTTCGTCCTGCGCGAGATGGTGCTCGGTGCCGACGCGGCGTTCACCGACGACGCGTTCCACACGCGGTACACGGCCGACCTCGCCAACGATCTGGGCAACCTGCTGAGCCGGACGGCGACGATGATCGGGCGGTATTGCGCGGGCGTCGTGCCAGCGCCGACGTATCGCGACTCCGCCGATGACCACCTCGAGACCGAGGCGCGGATGGTGATCGACGAAGCCATCGACGCCTCGCGTGCCTTCGAGTTCAGCCGGGCGCTGACGGCGGTGTGGCGGCTCGTGGGCGAGACGAACCGGTTCCTGGTCGCCCGCGAACCGTGGCGGCTTGCCAAGGATCCCGCCGCCCGCGCGCGGCTCGAGTCAACGCTCTATCGCGCGGCCGACGCGCTCAGGATCGTCAGCCAGCTGATCGAACCGGCGATGCCCGACGCGGCTGCGAAAATGCGCGCGACGCTGGGCGTGCCGCTCGAATCGTGGGTGTCGCTCGCGCCGGCCACGCTGGTGGCTGGGTCGAAGGTCGCCGATCCCGATCCGCTTTTTCCCCGAAAGGACCTGCCCGTGTCAGACGAAACGCCCGCGGCCCCCGTGCCCGCGCCTGCACCTGTCGCCCCCACCGACGCGTCGAAGGAAGTGGCTCCGGCGCCTGCGCCCGTGGCCGCCCCGGCGCCCGTCTCGCCGATTGCGGGTGAGCGCATCGCGATCGACGATTTCATGAAGATCGACCTGCGGGTCGCCAGGGTGCTCGCCGCCGAGCGGGTGCCGAAGTCGAAGAAGCTGGTCAAGCTGTCAGTGGATCTCGGGTTCGAGCAGCGGACGCTGGTGGCCGGGATTGCCGAGGCCTACGAGCCCGAGGCCCTCGTCGGCCGGACGGTGGTCATCGTCGCCAACCTGAAGCCCGCGACGCTGATGGGGATCGAGTCGAACGGCATGGTGCTGGCGGGGAGCCCTGACGGGGGCAAGCCAACGCTGGTCGGGTTCGACAGCGACGTGCCGCCCGGGACCCGGGTGCGCTGACCGATGATCGACTCGCACTGCCACCTCGCCGACGAGGTCTACGCCGGCGATGCGGCAGCGGTGATTGCGCGGGCGCAGGCGGCCGGGGTCAGGGCGGCGATGTGCATCCTCGACGCGACCGACGAGGCCGAACTCGCGCGCGCCGAGGCGCTGCGCCCGCTGTGGCCCGCGATGGTCGTCAGCGTGGGCGTGCACCCGCACAAGGCAGGCGGATTTGCGGGACGCGCGGCCGGGAGCGCAGAATGTGTTGCGACGCACATCGACCGGCTGTCGCCGCGGGGCATCGGCGAGATCGGGCTCGACTACCATTACGATTTCGCTCCTCGCGACGTGCAGCAGCAGGTGTTTGCCGCCCAGGTCGAGCTGGCCGCCGCCCGCGACCTCCCGGTGGTGATCCACGCCAGAGAGGCCGACGAAGATGCTGTCGCGGTGCTGCGCGAGGCGGGCCGGGGCAAAGTGCGGGGGGTGTTCCACTGCTTCACGGCCGGACACTGGTTGGCGACGCAGGCGCTCGAGCTGGGCTTCTTCATTTCGTTCACGGGAATCCTGACGTTCCCGCGGGCGGGCGACCTGCGCGAGGTCGCGGCGCGCGTGCCGCTCGACCGGACGCTGCTCGAGACCGACAGCCCGTTCCTGGCGCCCGTGCCGTTTCGCGGGAAGCGGAACGAGCCGGCCTGGGTGGGCCGGGTGGCCGAGCAGCTGGCCGCCGTGCACCACACGACGACCGACGCGGTGGTCGCGGCGACGACCGGGAACTTCGTGACCCTGTTCGGCGCATGACGGCCATCGCACGTCCGTTGACTCGCTGTTTCGTCTATGTTGAGATCTGACCCCGCGTGAGTGACATCGTGCAGAAGGCCCCGCCACCCGCCGAACTTGCCCGCATCTTCGAGCCGATCCGCGACGATCTGGCGCGAGTCGAGCAGGAGTTCGTCAAGCAGGTCGAGTCGCGCGTCCAGGTCATCCCGCAGATGGCCCGGTACATTGCCGGCAGCGGCGGCAAGCGCGTGCGTCCCGCGATGCTGCTGCTGGCCGCGCGCCTCGGCGGCTGCAGCGGCGAGGCGGCCGTCCAGTACGCCTCGGTCGTGGAGTTCATCCACACGGCCACGCTGGTGCACGACGACATCGTCGACGAGGCCGACGTCCGCCGCGGACGCGACGCCGTGCATTCGCGGTGGGGCAACGACATCACCGTCCTGCTCGGCGACTACCTCTACATCAAGTCGATGGCCCTCGCGCTGCTGCGCGACGACTCGCTCGAGATGGTGCGCGTGCTCTGCGACGTCACCCTCCGGATGATCGAAGGCGAGATCTTCCAGCTCACCAAGAACGGCATCGTCGACATCGACGAAGAGGAACACTTCGAGATCATCCGGCGCAAGACCGCCTACCTGTTTGCGGGGTGCGCGAAGATCGGGGGCATGCTCGGCAGCACCACGCCCGGGCAGCAGCAGGCGCTGTGGGACTTCGGCTTCAAGCTGGGCGTCGCGTTCCAGATCGTCGACGACCTGCTCGACTACACCGCCGACGCCTCGGCCCTGGGCAAGCCCATCGGCAGCGACCTGCGCGAGGGCAAGGTGACGCTGCCCATCATCTACCTGCTGCGCCAGGGCGGCGCCCCGGCGCGCGAGGTGATCGAGCGCGTCGTGCGCGACCGGCAGGTGACCGAGGCCGACTGGCACCAGATCACGTCGTTGCTCGCCCAGTTTGGGGCCACCGACGCCGCCTCTACCGTGGCCACCGAATACGCCAACGGGGCGCGCGCGGCGCTCCACGAGGCGTTCCCGCCGTCAGCCGAACGCGATGCGCTGACGTCGCTGCTCGACTACGTGGTCTTCCGCGATCGCTGACGCGCGCGCTGGCTGCTCGATGACCCCCGCCGAACAGATTGCGGCGTTGCGCGAGCGCATCCGGCACCACGAAGAGCGCTACTACATCCACACCGATCCCGAGATCTCCGACGCCGAGTTCGACGCGCTCATGCGCGAACTCGTGGCGCTCGAGGTCCAGCATCCCTTGCTCGTCACGCCCGAGTCGCCGACGCAGCGGGTGTCGGGGCGGCCCGCAGAGGGCTTCGCGACCATCGCCCATGCCGAGCCGCTGCTGAGCCTCGACAACGCCTACGACGAGGGCGAGCTGCGCGCGTTCGACGAGCGGGTGCGGAAGGGCCTGGGCCTCGACGCCGACGCGCGCGTCACCTACATCGCGGAGTTGAAGATCGACGGACTCAGCATCGCGCTGACCTATGAGGACGGCCGCCTCGTCAGGGGCGTCACCCGCGGCGATGGCGTGCAGGGCGAAGACGTGACGGTCAACGTCCGGACCATCCGGGCGATTCCGTTGCGCCTGCGCGGCGTCGCGCCGGCACGTCTCGAGATTCGCGGCGAGGTCTACCTGCCGAATCGCTCGTTTGCGCGGATCAACGAGGAGCGCGAGCGGAACGACGAGCCCGTGTTCGCCAATCCGCGCAACGCGGCGGCGGGGACCATGCGCACGCTGGATGCGCGCCTGGTGTCGACGCGCGGGCTGAGCATGTTCGCCTACCAGGTGGTCGCCCCCGACGGCGATCCGGCGAGCCTCCTGGCCACGCAGACCGCCACGCTGACGGCGCTGGCCGCCTGGGGCTTGCCGGTCGAGCCGCATCACGCGACGTGCGTGGGCATCGACGAGGTCGTCGCGTTCTGCGCGGCGTGGGCCGACGCACGCCGCGACCTCGAGTTCGAGACCGACGGCGTGGTCATCAAGGTCGACGACGTGGGCTCGCGTGCCGTCCTCGGGGCCACGTCGAAGTTCCCGCGATGGGCGATCGCCTACAAGTTCCCCGCCCAGCAGGCGACGACACGGGTGACCCGGATCGACCTGCAGGTCGGTCGCACGGGGGCGGTGACGCCCGTCGCGGTGCTCGAACCGGTCTTCCTCGCGGGGTCGACCATCGCGATGGCGACGCTGCACAACCAGCAGGAAGTGGCGCGCAAGGACATCCGCCCGGGCGACATGGTGCTCATCGAGAAGGGGGGCGACGTCATCCCCAAGGTCGTCAAGCCCATCGTCTCGTTGCGGCCCGAGGGTGCCGAGGCCCCGGCGCCCTTCGTGATGCCGGCGTCGTGCCCGGTGTGCCAGAGTCCGCTGCAACGCCCTGACGAGGAGGTGGTCTGGCGGTGCGAGAACCCGTCGTGCCCGGCGCGGCTGCGCCGGAGCCTCGAGCACTTCGCCGGGCGCAAGGCGATGGACATCGAGGGGCTCGGCGAGGCTCTGGTCGACCAACTCGTCTCGGCGGGGCTCGTGCGCGATTTCGCGGATCTCTACGCCCTCGACGCCGAACGGCTCGCCGGCCTCGAGCGCATGGGGCAGAAGTCAGCGGCCAACCTTGTCGCGGAGCTCGAGCGGAGCCGGACGCACGACCTGTCGCGCCTGGTGTTCGGGCTGGGGATCCGCCATGTGGGCGAGCGCGGCGCACAGGCGCTGGCGAGGGCGTTCGGCACGCTCGACGCCATTGCCGGCGCCTCGGTCGAACAGTTGCAGTCGGTCGACGACGTCGGCCCCGTCGTGGCCGCGTCGGTGCGCGCATTTTTCGACGCGCCGGCGACGGGCGAACTCGTCGAACGGCTGCGGGCTGCCGGGCTGAACTTCGGCGCGCCGGTGGATCCCGACGCCGACCACGGCGTGAAGCCGCTGGCGGGGACGACGTACGTGCTGACGGGTACGCTGGCCTCGATGACCCGGGACGAGGCACAGGCGCACCTCGAGCGGCTCGGGGCCCGGGTGACGGGATCGGTGAGCAAGAAGACCACGGCGGTCGTCGTGGGCGCCGATGCGGGCAGCAAGCTGGCCAAGGCCGAGTCGCGTGGCGTGCCGACACTCGACGAGCAGGCGTTCCGCGCGCTCGTGGGCGTATAATTTTCAGACGCCGTCACGCCTGTCGGCCCAGATCCCCTGTCCAGATGATGCGTCGTCTCGCCCCCGCGCTCTTCGTGCTGACGACCATCGTGGGTTTCATGGTCGGGTTCACCGTGCGGCCCCGCACTGGCCCGGTGGCGGCCGAGCCACGTGGTGGTGTGGCTCCGGCAGAACCGATCTCTGCGTCCGCGCGCGCGACGTCGCCTGGCGCCGTGAACTTCGCCGATGTCGCGGCCCGGCTGAACCCGGCCGTCGTCAACGTCGAGGCCGCGTCGCGCTCACGGCAGGCGCAGGCCGACCGGCAGGTGCCGCAACGCGAGTTGTTCGACGAGGTGCCCGACGACGGCGGCGATGCTGGCGATCCCGTCGAACCCGAACTCCCGGACGAGGGATCCGGGTCAGGCTTCATCGTCGAGGCCGATGGGCACATCCTCACGAACCACCACGTGATCGCCGGGGCCGATCGCGTCACCGTCAAGCTCGCCGATGGCCGCAGCCTCCGGGCGGTGGTGATCGGATCCGACCCGGCCACGGATGTGGCACTGATCAAGGTCGACGCGGGCGCGCCGTTGCCCGTGGCTCCGCTCGGCGACTCGGCCGGGGTGCGCGTGGGCGAGTGGGTCTGCGCGATCGGGAATCCGCTCGCGTACGAGCACACCGTGACGGTCGGTGTCGTGAGCTTCCTGGGGAGGAAGCTGTTCGATGCGAGCCTGGACGACTACATCCAGACCGACGCGGCGATCAACTTCGGGAGCAGCGGCGGGCCGCTGATCAACGCGCGCGGCGAAGTGATCGGCATGAACGCGGCGATCAGCCGCAAGGCGCGCAACATCGGCTTTGCGATTCCGATCAACCAGGCGCGTGCCATCCTTCCGCAACTGAAGTCGGACGGCCGCGTCGCGCGCGGCTACCTCGGCGTCACGCTGCGCGATCTCGATCCCGACCTGAGCAAGTCGCTCCGGCTGTCACCCTCGGCGGGCGCGCTGGTGCAGGACGTGACCGAGGGTTCGCCCGGCGCACGGGCCGGCATCAGGCCCTACGACGTGATCGTGTCGGTCGACGGGACGCGCGTGCGCACCAACGACGACCTGATCCGGCACATCGCCGCGCGTCCGCCGGGGATGGGCACGACGCTGCAGGTGCTGCGCGATGGCCGCGAGCTGTCGGTCGCGTTGCGCCTCGGCGAACGGCCGTCGGTGGGCGAAGAGGAAGGGGCGCGTCCGGCGCCGGCACGTGGCACGCCACGGCCGGCCGACACCCCGTCGATTGCGCTCGGCGTGTCGGTGCGCGATCTCGATCGCAGCCTCGCCCGGCGGCTGCACGTGCCTGACGGCATGCGCGGGGTCGTCGTGTCGGCGGTCGATCCGCTGGGGCCCGCGTACGAGGCGGGCGTGGAGCGTGGCGACATCATCCTCGAAGTCAACCGCGTGCCCGTGCCCGCGCTGGCCGAGTACCTCGGCGCGACGCGCGCCGCCCGTCCGGGCGACGTCCTCGCGTTCTTCTGCTATCTCCCTGACCTGGGCCAGCGTGCGCTGCGTGCGGTCAGGGTGGAGGCGTCGCAAGAATGACCGCTCGCATCCTGGTGATTGACGACGAGGCGGCCATCCGCGAGGCGATGCGGATGATCCTCGAATACGACGGCTACGAGTGCGTGCTCGCGGCCTCGGGGCCCGAAGGACTGGCCTCGATCGAGCGCGAGACGCCCGACCTGGTGTTCCTCGACATCCGGATGCCGGGGATGGACGGGCTCGACGTGCTCGACCGCATCCGGGCGTTCGACGATGCCATCCCGGTCGTGATCGTGTCGGGACACGCGACCGTGTCGACGGCGGTCGAAGCCACCAAGCGCGGCGCGTTCGACTTCATCGAGAAGCCGCTCGAGAGCGAACGCGTGCTGGTGACCGTGCGCAACGCCGTCGATCGGCGGCGGCTCGCCGACGAGAACCGGCAGTTGCGGCGGGCCGAGCAGCTGCGCCACGAGATGGTGGGGCAGAGCCCCTCGCTCGCGCGTATCACCGACGCGATCAGGCGCGCGGCGCCGACCAACGCGACGGTCCTGGTGCTGGGCGAGAGTGGCGTCGGCAAGGAACTCGTCGCCCGCGCCATCCACCGCAACTCGCAGCGCAGCCGCGAACGCTTCGTGCAGGTCAACTGCGCGGCGATTCCCGAGGAGCTGATCGAATCGGAGCTGTTCGGTCACGAGAAGGGGTCGTTCACGGGGGCGGCCGAGAAGCAGATTGGCAAGTTCGAGCAGGCCGACAAGGGGACGATCTTCCTCGACGAAGTCGGCGACATGAGCGCCAAGACGCAGGCCAAGGTGCTCAGGGTCCTGCAGGAGGGCGAGGTCGAGCGCCTGGGGTCGTCGCGCACGCTGAAGGTCGACGTGCGCGTAATCGCGGCGACGAACAAGGATCTCGAGGCCGAGATCGCGAAGGGCAACTTCCGCGAGGATCTGTACTACCGGCTGAGCGTGATTCCGATCCACGTGCCGCCGCTGCGCGAGCGCCGCGAAGACATCGCGCTGCTCGTGAAGCACTTCGTCGATCTCTTCGCGCGCGAGAACAACTTCAGGCCCAAGCGGTTCACGGTCGCGGCGTTCGAGGTCCTGCAGCAGCAGCCCTGGAAAGGGAACATCCGCGAACTCAAGAACACCGTCGAACGCATGCTGATCATGTCGCCGGGCGAGACGATCGACGTGGCGGATCTCCGGTCGTTGCGCGTCGAGGCACGCGGCGACGCGGGCGTGCCGGCCGGTGTGGGGGCGAGCGGCAGTGCGGTGCCGGCGGGTGTGCCCGCGGCGCGGCCACCGGCGGTGGGCGAGCGGCCCGGGACGCTGCGGGAGTTCAAGGAGGCCGCCGAGCGCGCGTTCATTGTCGAGAAACTGCGCGAACAGCAGTGGAACATCTCGAAGACCGCTGAACTGATCGATACGCCACGCAGCAATCTCTACAAGAAGATCGAGCAATACGGGATTTCGCAGGAGGTTGACGGCTGAGCCCGTGGTACCATGCCGTCTACGCGCCGGCTGAAGTGCGCCGCAGTCGATCAGGCGATCGCTGCGTCCTGGTGTGGTGTATACCGCATCGGGGCGGAGAGGAAAGTCCGAACTCCACAGGGCAGTGCGCCGGGTAACTCCCGGGCGGGGCAACCCGACGGACCAGTGGCACAGAAAATATACCGCCTTTCGACTCGGGCCCTGCGGGCCCTCGCTCAAGGCAGGCCTTTGGGGCTCAGCAGGCTCGAGGCAGGGCTTGGGGTTCAGCGGTGAGTCCTGACGATGGACTTGCCCGGACGCGAGACAGGGTGAGTCCTGACGATGGACTTGCCCGGACGCGAGACAGGGTGAGTCCTGACGATGGGCTTGCCCGGACGCGAGACAGGGTGAGTCCTGACGATGGGCCTGCCCTGAGCGAGGGCCCGCAGGGCCCGAGTCGAAGGGTAAGGGTGAAAAGGTGCGGTAAGAGCGCACCGCGTCGCCGGCAACGGCGATGGCAGGCAAAACCCCGCACGGAGCAAGACCAAATAGGGAGGCGCCTGAGGACGGCCCGTCCGAAGCCTCCGGGTAGGTCGCTCGAGGCCGCCAGTGATGGCGGCCCTAGAGGAATGATCGCCACGGCCGATACCTTCGGGGATCGGCCGGACAGGATTCGGCTTATCGGCCGATTGCGGCGCACCAGGCCGGCGCGCCTCGCACTCGGCGATTTTCGGTGCATACGAGACACATGGCGCGATATCTGGTCACGGGGGGTGCGGGCTTCATCGGGTCGCACCTGGCAGAGGAACTCCGGCGTCGCGGACACGACGTGCGCGTGGTCGACAACCTGTCGACCGGCAAGCGCGCCAACCTGGCGCACATCGAGGGGGTCGAGTTCGTCGAGGGCGACCTCGCCGACCTCGACGTGGCCCGGCGCGTCGTCGATGGCATCGATGTCGTGCTGCACCAGGCGGCCATTCCGTCGGTCCCGAAGTCGGTGCTCGACCCGGTGGCATCGAACCGCGCCAACATCGATGCGACCCTCAACGTGCTGGTCGCGGCCCGCGATGCCAACGTCAGGCGCGTGGTGTTCGCTGCCTCGTCGTCGGCCTACGGCAATACGCCAACCCTGCCCAAGCGCGAGGACATGCCCGCGCACCCGCTGTCGCCCTACGCCCTGCAGAAGCTCGTGGGCGAGCAGTACATGGCCATGTTCACCGCGCTCTACGGCCTCGAGACGGTCAGCATCCGCTATTTCAACGTCTTCGGTCCGCGACAGGATCCCTCCTCGCCCTACTCCGGCGTGATCTCGCTGTTCATCAAGGCCCTGCTGGCCGGCACCGCTCCGACCATCCACGGCGACGGCGAGCAGACTCGCGACTTCACGTATGTCGCCAACGTGGTCGATGGCGTCCTGCGGGCGGTGACGGCGCCCGATGCCGCCGGGCGCGTGATCAACGTCGCCACCGGGGGACGGATTTCGCTCAACGAGCTCTGCCAGACGCTCGTAGGCATCATCGGGGCGAGCGTTCAGCCGACGCACGGACCAGATCGGGCGGGCGACGTCAAGGACTCGCAGGCCGACATCGGTCTGGCCGCGTCGCTCCTCGGCTACGCGCCGGTCGTGCCGTTCGACGAAGGCCTCCGGCATACCGTGGCGTGGTACCGGACCTCACAGGCCTGACCGCTCCATCTCGCCGTCCCGTTGGCCGTCTGGCCGTTGCGCCGGCCCGCGCTCGCAGGCAGACGCCTCGGCTGGCAGGGTGCAACGCGCCGGTTCCTGACGGTTCCGCGGAACCGCCCGGCGTCGAGCCGGCTCGTCCCGCGAATCGCACAGGTCGCGGCGGCTCCTGACTCTCGATCGGTAACGCCAGGTGTCCTCGGCTGCCGTGCAACGCGGCGAGGCGACCGGGACGTCGCGGCTCACGATCAGGCAAGTTCAACTCCGACAACGCCTTGCGACGGCATGAACCGACACGCCGCGGTGGCGCAGCCCGTGCTCTGGTGACCGTCGGTGGCTGACCGCCCTTTCAAGCAGGGGCGCGGGGATCCGCGCCTCCGGGCGGTCAGGCCACTGCCACGTCCACCCATTCAAGGAGAGAGCATCCATGCACGTCCGCCTTGCCGCTGCCGTTGCCGCCCTCGTGATCGCCCTGTGCGCGGGCACCGTGAACGCGTCTGCCCAGGACGCGGGCGCCGCCGTCGCGACCGTCAACATCAACACCGCGTCGGCCGAGCAGTTCGAAGCGCTGCCCGGCGTCGGCGCGAAGACGGCGCAGCGCATCCTCGAGCATCGCCAGAAGAACGGGCCGTTCAAGAAGGTCGAGGAACTGATGAACATCAAGGGGATCGGCGAGAAGAGCTTCCTCAAGCTCAAGCCGTACCTGACGATCGGCGCCGCGAGGGCCGACAAGCCGGCGTCCGGGGCCCAGCTGTGAATGGCCGCCAGTGTCGCTCGGCGACCGGGTACTCGGTCGCCGAGCTGCTGGCGGTCGTGGCGGTGGGCGGCGTGCTGACCGCAGCGACAGTGCCGACGCTCGGAGGCGCCCGCGAGCGCCTCACGGCGCACGGGGCCGCGCGGACGGTGGCGGCGGCCTTCCGCGAGGCGTCGGCGCTGGCGCGGCTGCGCCAGGCCGGTGTTGGCTGGGAGGTGGTGTCGGCGCCGCTGTCGCTACGGCTCGTCCGCGACGGCGACAGGGACGGCGTCCGCCGCGACGATGTCGATCGGGGCGTCGACCTGGCAGAAGCGGGTTGGCGGCCGCTGGGCAGGGGAGTCGGGGCCACGGTGGGCTGCTCGTGTCCCGATGTCGATGGCGCAGGCCGCCTCGAGGCCGGTGAGCGTGGCCTGCGTTTCGGTCTGTCGGACTTCGTCAGTTTTTCGGGGCGCGGATCGGCGTCGCCGGGCACGCTGTACCTGTCGGCCGGCGGCCAGGCGACCTTTGCGGTGCGCGTGCTGGGCAACACGGCACGTGTGCGCGTCTTCGAATACCAGGACGGCGGCGGATGGGCGGAACGCTGAGGACTCGCGAGGTCACGATTCGCGGCTTCGGACGGGCGACCCTCCGGATGGCAGACAGTGAGCACGTGACGATCGACTGTCGCTGCCGGCTGCTGCCTGGTCGGCCCTACCTGGTGCAGGGATTTCCGTCCGACGGCGAGAGCCGGCGCCTGCGTGTGGTGGCAGCCTCGGTGCATAGCCTGTCTGGCGAGGGCGGCGTGGGGTACCGCGTCGTGCTCCAGGCCGATGCTGAGGCGCGGTAGCGGGTAGGAACTACGCGCCAGGCGGCTCTCGCGGCGGGGTATCAACTACCCGCCATTGCTGGCGAGCGAGCGCCCTCCGGCGCGTCAACAGTGAGGCGGCCCTGAAAAACGTCCAGCTGGCGCGGCGCGGACGCGGCTGCCAGTGATGAGGCAAACACCGAAGCGCCGGAGTGACGCGGTACGCCATTTGATACCTCGGACCGCTGACCAGCCATTCAGGAGGTGCGGAGCACCATGTCTGAGCAAGCAGCTGCCGCGATCACGGCCGCCGAGCGGCGACCGCGGAGGATGGACGAGCGACGGGGGATTGGGTGGGTCGTCGAGGCCGTCGCGGGAGCCGCGCACCCGCCACCCCGCCCCGGGCAGGTCATGTGCGCCTTCGAAGAGGCCGTGGCCGGGGTGCTGGGCGACGCCGTGACCGCCCGCCTGCATCGCGGTCGCACGCTGGGGGCGGGACGCAGGTTTGCGCGTGACGCGGACGGCGCCTGGGTCGCGGCCGTGCCCGGCGTGCCGGCGGTTCTCGAGATCGGGCGCGTCGACCGCCCGCCCGACGACTGGGAGCAGCAGTTCCTGCTGCAGGCGGCAATGCTGGCGACGCTGGTGCTCGACACCGACCTGTACCGAGGGCAACTCGCACGCCCGCGTGTTCCGCCGCGACCGGCCGTGGTGGGACTCATCGGGCGCAGCGCGGCGATGCATCGCCTGCGCGAGCGCATCGTCCGGGTCGCGCGCACCGAGGCCCCGGTGCTGGTGTCGGGCGAGAGCGGCGTCGGCAAGGAACTCGTCGCGCGGCTCATCCACACCTGGAGCCGGCGCAGCGCCGGGCCGTTCGTGGCGGTCAACTGCGCGTCGATCGTCGAGTCGCTCTTCGAGGCCGAGGTGTTCGGCATCGAAGACCGCGCCGCGACGGGGGTGCGGGGCCGGCGGGGGAAGTTCGAGCTTGCCGACGGTGGCACCCTGTTCCTCGACGAGATCGGCGATCTGCCGGCGCTGGCCCAGGCAAAGCTCCTGCGCGTCCTGCAGGACTTCCTGGTCGAGCGGGTCGGCGGCAGCGACGCGGTCAAGGTCGACGTGCGGATTGTCGCGGCCACGAACCGCGACGTCGTCGAGATGGTGGCGCGTGGCGGATTCCGGCTCGACCTGTTCCATCGACTCAACGGCATCGAGGTGGCGGTGCCGCCGCTGCGTGCCCACGCCGACGACCTCGGCGACCTGCTCGAACACCTGCTCGGGCGGCAGCGTCGCGACGGGCCGCTCAGGATCTCGGCGCCGGCGCTGGCGGCGCTCCGCGAGTACGACTGGCCCGGCAACGTCAGGGAACTCGAGCGGGTCGTCGAGCGGGCGGCGGCCCTGTGCGACGGCGACGAGGTCGACCTCGAGCACCTGCCGCCCGTGGTGACCTCCCGGTTTCGCGAATTGCTCGAGCCGGCGGTCGTCGCCCGTGATTCGGCCCGCGCGTTCCTGATGCGCTACGCCCGAACGGTCTTCGAGCAGTGCGGAGGCAACAAGCGCGAGGCCTGCCGCATCCTCGACGTCAGTTATCACACCCTGCGCTCGTACCTCGACGCGGCGGGGCTTCCGCCGCGGGTGGCTGCCATCGACGCCGGGGCAAGCGCCGTGGCCGACTTCGTGCCCGAGTCGTTCAGCGTCTGCCTCGCGCATGTGGAAGCGCGCGAGGGGTGAATCAGGCCGTCGTTGATCGCGACGAGCCGTTCCATCAGGTGTCGACGAGGTCGGTGGGCAACGCCGTGTCGACGCCGGCGGGAGGGCGCGATTCCGGGGCCCGGGCAACCGGCTCCGCGCGAGCGGGCCGGGGCCTGGTGCGGCTGGTGACGG
This sequence comes from Acidobacteriota bacterium, assembly GCA_016789685.1. Taxonomy (GTDB): domain Bacteria; phylum Acidobacteriota; class Vicinamibacteria; order Vicinamibacterales; family JAFNAJ01; genus JAEUQQ01. The sequence goes on from JAEUQQ010000159.1 coordinate 15,055, forward strand.
CTACCTTGACCGGCCTGCCCGCGCGTAGTACGGTTTCGCGGTTGTCCCGCAGCCCACCTCCGGTGCTGCGCCAGGCAACGCCGACGCACCCCGTCGCGAGTCCCGCCACGCATGTCAGAGACGCCTGCCGCCCAGCTGAAACACACGCCCTTGCACGCCCGCCACATCGCCCACGGCGCCCGGATGGTGCCCTTTGGCGGGTGGCACATGCCCGTCGAGTACTCGGGCATCGTCGACGAGCACATGGCGGTCAGAACCCGAGCCGGATTGTTCGACGTGAGCCACATGGGCCAGGTCGAGATTGCCGGCGCCGACGCGCTGGCAGCCGTCCAGCGCATCACCAGCAACGACGCCTCGAAGCTCAAGATCGGCCAAATCCAGTACTCGGCCCTGACGACGCCCGAGGGGACGTTCGTCGACGACCTGCTGGTCTATCGCTACGGGGACGATCACTTCCTCCTGGTCGTCAACGCTGCCGACATCGAGGGCGACTTCGCGTGGATTCGCGAGCAGATCGCCGGTGTCGGTGATGCCGTTGCGGTCAACTCGAGCGCGCGGTACGCGCTGGTGGCCATCCAGGGGCCCCTGGCCAGGCACATCCTGCAGGCGCTGACCACGATTGACCTGTCGGCCATGAAGTACTACTGGTTCGCGCACGGCGAAGTCGCGGGGATCCGCGGCACCGTCT
>JAEUQQ010000140.1 GCA_016789685.1 Acidobacteriota bacterium
TTGCCCTGCTGCGGCTTTTCCTTGGCCGAGTCGGGGATGATGATGCCGCCGATCTTCTGCTCGCCTTCTTCGAGGCGCTGGACGATGATGCGGTCGTGAAGCGGTCGAACGTTCATGGGACTCACTCCGACAAAATGGGAAATAGGGTGCAAACGGGGCGGCCGCAGGGCGACCAGCGACCCGGTGTCGCGATGCGCGGCCGGATTGGCACTCGCCAGCAACGACTGCTAATTATAGGCGCACACGGTTAGCAGTCAAGGGGGGAGTCTGCTAGTCGCCGTCGGCGGCCACGCCGGCCCGGCGGGTATGCTCGTAGGACGTGTCGCCCCCGATGACGCGCCGCGCCAGACCAGGGGGGCGCTCGACCACGCCAAGGAGTTCCGCATGGCTCGGCCCGGTTCTGCCGCACTCGTCTGTTTCGTCGCCGCCCTCGGCGCGGCCGCGTCGCTACCCGCCGCCGCGCAGGAGACCGACCTGTCGGGGACGTGGGTGCTCAACTGGGGCGCCAGCCAGTTTCCGCGCACGGTCGTGGGGTTCGGCATGGACCTCCTCCCGCGTGGCGCGACCTCGGAATCGCTCGATGACTCGCCCTACGGCGGAGGTTCGGGCGCCCCGGTCCTGGCGCCGAGCCGCGAGAGCGAGGCCGACGCGAAGAACACGAGGCAACTCGTCGACGAAGTGCGGCGCCCGCCGATCTGGCTCCGCGTGACGCAGTCGTCGACGGCCGTGTCGATCACCGACGACCGCGGGCAGACGCGGACCTTCTCGACCGGCGGGAGAGATGAGGCACAGCGGCTCGCGGCCGGGCCCGTGCCGACGACGGCCCGCTGGGAGGGGCGACAACTGGTGGTGCGCTATCGGGTGTCGCCCGTGCGTGAACTGCGGTACACGATCGGACGTTCGGCCGATCCCGACCGCCTGACCGTCGAGGTGCGTTTCATCGAACGTGGCGGGCGCGACGCCGTGACCCGCGTCTACGACCCGCTGCCGGCAGGGGCGCAACTCCCAACGGCCGTGGCCGCGCCAGCGCCCGTCACGCCGGGCGCGTTGCCCGCGCCCGCTGACGTGGCCGCCTCGGGTGATCGCCGCGAGCCCCTCGGGACGCAGGCGCCCGACGCCGAACTCGCCGGGATTCGCTCGCTCGGCCTCGTGGTCGAGGAACTTACGAGCCAGGCGGCGGCCTGCGGACTCGAACGCACGACGCTCGAATCGGCGGTCGCCGCGTCGCTCGGCGCGGCGGGACTCACGGTCTCGCGCAACTCGGACGACGACACGTACCTCTATATCGACGTCATGACCGCCTCGGTGTCGAACGGCCTGTGCGTGTCGCGTTTCGATGCGTCGCTCTACACGCACACGACGGCGTCGCTGACACACCAGTCACGTCCACTGCTCGTGCGCGTCCTCCTGCTGCACGATGGGGCGATGGCCGGCAACCCGCCAAAGGAGCACGGCGCGAACGTGGTGGCCGACGTGGTGCGGCGCGTCGAGCAGTTCGCCGCGAAGATCCGCGCCGCCGGTCAGTAGCCGTCGCCGGCACGCGGCGGGTTGCGAGGCGATCGCCCCGGGCGCCGGAACGATGTCTGCGGTGCGGATGGCCTCCCGGACCGCGACATTTTGTCGGCATTTAATCTTCTCTCACTGACGATTACGCAGCCGCGTGCGCAATTCCTGCGCGATGGACGCAGCGCTGTCGCGGTGCCTCGCCGGAATTGCACGCAATGCCACGAGGAAGAGGACGATCAACTGAGCTGGCAGAAGGTCCACGACAAGCACGTGACCGACAAGAAGTACGACTGCTCGTTCTGCCACACGTTCACGCGACCCGAACGGGGGC
>JAEUQQ010000146.1 GCA_016789685.1 Acidobacteriota bacterium
CCACGCATACCAGCCGTTCCACGCCTGCACGTGCTCGGTATCGAGCGGCACGCCCGCCGTCAGTGATTGCACCGCCACGGAACTCGGCCCGTTCAGGCCGACCTGCGTCGGCAGGTAGAACTGCTGCCGGCTGTTCGCGGCCATGGCGAGGTCCTGGACCACCCCGGAGCCGTTCGCCCAGATGTAGGTCACCCGCGCCGTCGTCGCGGTCGCCGACGGATTGGCGATCACGAGGTACTCGTCCGGGCCGGGGCCCGCGTCGAGGTCGGCCAGGTACAACCCACCGAGCGCGGGATTGATCGTCACGCGCGTGCCGTCGTTGGCCTGGATGGTCAGGGGCGATTCGCCGCTGCCGGCGATCGTCACGTTGGTGGGCATCGACAGGCGCCCCAGGATCGTCTCGGCGGGTTCGGTCCAGGCGTCGTCGAGGATCGTGACGCCGACCGTCTGGGCGTTCGCGGTGCCGACCGGCCACGACAGGGCGACGTCGCCCGGCGCGGTGTAGTCGCCCGCGACGGCCAGCGCCGTCCCGTTCGCGGCGTTGAACGACACCGCCATCGGCAGACCACTGGGCCCGCTCGGCGTGACCGTGCACGACGCGATGCCGACACTCTCGGCGACCGTCGGGCAGCTCACCGTCACCGTCGGCGGCGCGTCATTGTCGGTGAGGGTCACCGTCTGCGTCGCGACCGCGCCGAGTCCGGCGCCACTCGGCGACGTCAGCGTGATCGTGAAGGTCTCGTCGGCCTCGTCGAGGGTGTCGTTGCTCACCGGGACACTGATCGTCTGTGTTGCCCCACTGAGCGAGCCGGTCGGGAACGTCACCGTCCCGGACGTGGTCGTGTAGTCCGACCCGGCGATCGCCGTCCCGTTGCCGGTCGTGTACGGCACGGTGACGGGCCAGGCGATCGGCAAGCCGTCACTCGTCGAGAGCACCACGCTGGCGGAGGCGGTGCCCGCCGCTTCGCCTGCAGACGATGTGGCCGCCGTGAAGGCGACGAGCACGGTCGGCTGCCGCTTGATCGCTCCGAGCAGACGGCCCGCCCCATAGATGTAGTCGCGCGACCAGACGGCCGTGTTGTTCAGCACGTCGAAGGTGCTCAGCGTCTGCGTGCCGAGGCCGCGCAGCGTGTAGCTCGTCGTCCCGTTGACCGTGCGCTTGAGGCGCCAGCCGTCCGCGGCGTAGTCGTACGTCGCCGTCATCGCCGGCGCGGTGCGCGTGACCGTGGCCAGCGTCCCGCCGGGCCGGTAGGTATACGCGCCCTGGTGGTCGCTCGTCACCCGCCCGAGGTCGTCGTAGCCGAACGTCTCGGCCGCCGCGCCACTCGTGCTCGAGAGGCGATGGGTCGTCGGGTGGTAGCTGTAGTCCGTCGCCGCGCCGTTCCGGAGGACCTGCGTGCGGTTGCCGGTCGCGTCATACGCCCACGTCAACGCCCCGTAGCCCCCCGGCGCCGTGGCCGTCCGCAGCCGGCTCAGCACGTCGTACGTGAACGTCTGTGACGCGGCACTCCGCGGGTCGGTGATGGCGGTCACCTCCGACGCGGCGTTGTAGGCGTAGGTCAGATCGAGGCGGTTCGCGCCCGTTGACTCGTTGAGGCCGACCTCGATGCTCGTCGGCCGGCTCGCCAGGTCGTACTCGACGCTGTGCACGACCTGGCCGGTCTTGTAGCTCGTCAGCCGGCCCGACGTATCGTAGGTGAAGTCCGTGGCGAACGGGGCAGCCGGGGCACCGTTCACCGTCGCCGAGACGCCGGTCACGCGGCCGCTCGTCGGGGCGATGGCATAGGTCACCTCGCGGCCGGTCGCGCCCGTCCGCGGATACGTGAGCGTCGTCAGGTCGTCGTACGCGTTGTACACGTAGGTCGAGGTGAACGTGCGCGCGTCCACCGCGTCGCTGCGGCTCGTCAGGCGCCCGACGGTCGGGTCGTATCCCCACGTGGTCGTCACCGCGCCCAGCGTCTGGCTCGCCACGCGGCCCAGCGCGTCGTAGGTCAGCGCGACGTCATCGGCGGTGCCCGGCAGATCGCGCCCCTGCGACCGGCCCGCGCCGTCGTAGACCAGCGTCGTGGTCACCTGACTCGACGTCCCGACGCCGACCGTGACCGTCTGGAGCAGGCCCGCCGCATCGTAGGTGTAGCTCGTCGTGCCCGACTCGGGTTGCGTGTCACTCGCGAGCAATCCCGAGGTCGGGTCATACCCCCACGTGCGCACCGGTCCCGCCGGCGTCGGCCCCGTGCCCGGCCCCCGCACCTCGCGGAGATCGCCCGCCAACGTGTACTGGTAGGTCGTCACCTGGCCGGCAGGGTCCGTCAGCGCCCGCAGGCGCGCGGCGCCGGGATCCCCAAACGCCTGATAGTCGTAGCTCGTGACCCGCCCCAACGGATCGGTCACCGTCACGTCGCCGCCCGGATAGGTCCATGACGTCGTCGACGTCGTCGATGTCGTGGTGGGGGTCGTCGTCGTGAGGACGCGGCCCAGGGCGTCATACGTCGACGTCGCCCAGCCAGGAATCGTCGCGCCGGTGAACGGCAGGCTGGTGGCCGTCGTCCGCCCGCAGGCGTCGTACGCCACCTCGACCTGCACCCCCGCCGGGTCGATGGTCCGCAGCACACGGCCGAAGTCGTCGAGGTCCGTCTGCTGCACCCGATGCGTGGCGGGGTTCGCGAGGTCGCCTCGCATCACCCACAGCGTGCGGCTGTGGGTCGCGTCGTAGTTGTAGAACGTCGGCCACCGCGCGCCGCCGCTGCCCCCCGGCGGTGTCACCAGCGTCACGCGACCGATCTGGTCGTACTCGTAGGCGGTCGTGAGGGTGGCCGGCGCGGTGCCGAGGCGTTCCCACTCGGCCAGGCCCTCGGGACGGATGCTGCGCGTGGTCACCGGTCCGAGGGGCGGCGTGATGAGGCGCACGACGCCCCAGCTGTACTCGAAGGTCGTCGCGGGCCGCACCGCATCACGCACCGACGCCACGTTCCCCCGTGCCGTGCGCGTGAACGTCGTCGTCCGCCCGCGCGTCGTCACCGTCGTCACGAAGCCCGTGAGCATGTCGTAGGTGTAGGCGGTCGTCGCCATCTCGGCGCCCAGCGTGGCGACAACCGAGGCGACCGGCAGCACGTACGGATAGGGCGGCGGCGTGCCGACCAGGAAGCTGTAGTCGAACGTCGTCTGCGCCTGCTGGTAGGTGACGGTGCCCTCGTCGTAGCCAGGTGCCCAGCGTCACGCCCTGGGCTTCGGTCGTCCGCGACGTCACCGCGCGCGTCGGCACCGACAGCTGGTTCAGCAGCCGCGATTGCGTGGCGTAGACAACGCGGATCAGGCCGCCACTCGGCGCGACGAGCGTCTTCAACTCGCCACCCGGCAGCGTACCGTCGTACTCGAAGTGCCACCGGGTCAGGTTCGCTGGCGTCTGCACGTCGGTCAGCCAGTAGTGCGTCGCGACGTTCGACGGGAGGAAGTTGTACGTCCACGTCCGGCCGTCGTACTGCATCGTGGCCAGCATCTTCGTCGTCGCGTTGTAGGTGAACGTCACCGTCCGCGACTGCCCGGGCCCCAGGTCCTGCGTGATCGACGCCACCCCGTCGGGCGGCCCGGGGGCCGAGAAGTACGTGAACACCAGGCTGTTGCCGTAGGCATCCTCGATGCGCGTGACGTACCGCACGTCGGTGAGCATCCCGTTCGGGGCCGCGACGTGGTCGAAGGTGTAGATGTAGCCGTTCGGCAGCTTCAGCGTGTGGGCCGCCCGGTCATACCGCCAGAACTCCGGGTCATCCACCCTTCGGGAAAGTGCGTCGTCGTCTGGAGCGGATGCCGGCTGCCATCGCTCATCTCGATGAGCGTGCTGCCCGGCGTGGCCGTGGACGGGTTGATGACGCGCCCGAAATGCAGCCGCCATCCCACGCCGACCCACGACCGTTCTTCCAGCGTGGTGTCCTGGTTGTTCTCGAAGTTCGGGTGGATCTTGCTGTTGTAGACCCGCTGCACGACCAGGTTCATGCCGGCATTGCCGGGCAGACTCAGGTCGGTCGTCCGCAGCAGCAGGTTCCCGGAGAGTGGGTCCACGTGCTCGTAGGGAAACACCGTGTGGGTGTCGCGGCCGCTCGCGAAGCCCGTGCCGTCGAAGATCGCCTGGGCCTTGGCAGGTGTTGCGGGCAATGGAAGGGCGCACAGCAGCAGGAGGGAAACGACCAATACGCGACGCATGTGGCAGGACGCACAGGAACGCCGGTCCACTCTCGAACGCGTCCCGTGATGGGACGCCCCACCGAATCCGACGCGAGTCAGTGTGCGGGCGACTCGACAAGCGGCGCGACTATCACATGCCAGTAAGTCTGGTTCAAGCTCATCAGAACAAACTGACTCAGACTAGCTGAGAATGGTCGGTACAGTGCAATATGGGACAGTGACATCGATGTAACATCGCCATAACGACGGGTGGCCGCAGTCCGGGCCCATGCCACTCGCAGCCCAGACCGAACGGCACGCGTGGCGTTCCCCCGCGACACGCGGTCGCGCCCACCACGTTTGCGCCTCGACTGCTCGCGGCCAACGGGATACTCGTTGCCTCGTGCCCAGCGCCGCCCCGGAGCGTATACTCGAACGTGGGCGTGACAGGACGCCCCCCACATGCGCGCGTGCCCGCGGCGGCATCTCGCTGGTAGTGGCCTCCTGGCCCTCGGGCTGGTGCTGGGAGTAGCGCATCCCGCCGCGCAGCCCGCGCCCGCCCCTCCGGCCGTCTTCTCGGCCGTCGTCGACAGCATCATCCACCCCGTCTCGGCCGAATACATGATCCACACGCTCGAGCGCGCGGATCGCGAACAGGCGGCGCTGGTCGTCTTCACGCTGCGGACGCCGGGCGGGCTCGTCGACTCGACGCGCGCGGTGGTCACGCGGATGGTGGCCTCGCGCGCGCCCGTGGCCGTGTTCGTGGCGCCGGCAGGCGCTCGCGCCGCCTCGGCAGGGTTCATCCTCACCGTCGCCGCCGATGTCGCCGCCATGGCGCCGGGCACGCACATCGGTGCCGCGCACCCGGTCGGGGGCAACGGCCAGAAGCTCGACGACACGATGGCCGCCAAGGCCACCGCGGACGTCGCCGCATACGTGCGCACGCTCGCGAGCCGCCGTGGCCGCAACGTCGACCTGGCGGCCGAAGCCGTGACGAAGAGCCGCGCCTTCACCGAGACCGAGGCGCGCAACGCGTCGCCGCCGCTTGTCGAGGTCGTCGCCGCGGATCTTGCCGACCTGCTGCGACAACTCGACGGACGCACCCTCACGCGGTTCGACGGCTCGACGACCGTCGTGCGCACCGCGGGGGCGCCGGTGATCGACATCGACATGACGCCGCGCCAGCGCGTGCTGAGCGCGATCGCGCACCCCGACATCGCGTACCTGCTGCTGAGCCTGGGCACGCTCGCGCTCACGATCGAACTGTGGAATCCCGGGGCCGTGCTGCCCGGCGTCGTCGGCGGCGTCTGCCTGCTGCTGGCGTTCTTCGCGTTCTCGGTGCTGCCGATGAACTACGCCGGGCTGCTCCTGATCGTGTTCGGGCTGCTGCTGCTCGTGCTCGAGATCAAGGTGACGAGCTTCGGCCTGCTGACCGCTGGCGGCCTCGTCAGCCTCATCTTCGGCTCGATGATCCTGGTCGACTCGCCGCTGCCGGAACTGCAACTGCACCTGCGCTTGATCCTGCCCGTGGCGCTGGGATTTGCCGCGATCGCGCTCCTGCTCGGCCGTCTCGCCTTCGCCGCGCAACGCCGGCCGGCCCTCTCGGGGCCGCTCGCGATGATCGGCGAGCCCGGCCAGGCGCTCACCGCGATCGGCCCGGGCCTGGCCGGCACCGTCGCCACACACGGCGAGCGTTGGCAGGCTACGTCAGATCACGACATTCCCCCCGGTCAACGCGTCCGCGTCACGCGCGTTGACGGGCTCCGGCTCACCGTTCGCCCCGATTGAGGGTTCCCATGCTGATTCCACCACTGGCCATCGTGACGTTCATCGTCGTGCTCTACCTGCTCAACTCGATCAAGATCCTCGCCGAGTACGAACGTGGCGTGATCTTCAGGCTCGGCAAGCTCCTGCCGCAGCCCAAGGGCCCGGGGCTCATCCTGGTCTTCAGGCCGATCGATCGCATGGTGCGCGTCGGCCTGCGCACGGTCGTGCTCGACGTCCCGCCCCAGGACGTGATCACGCGCGACAACGTCTCGGTCAAGGTGAACGCGGTCGTTTACTTCCGCGTGATGGATGCCGTCAAGGCCATCGTCGAGGTCGAGAACTACGACTACGCGACATCGCAGCTCTCGCAGACGACCCTGCGCAGCGTGCTCGGGCAGGTGGACCTCGACGACCTGCTCTCGCGCCGCGAGCACCTGAACCAGGAACTGCAGCAGATCCTCGACACGCGCACCGACCCGTGGGGCGTCAAGGTGTCGGCCGTCGAGGTCAAGCACGTCGATCTGCCAGAGAACATGCAGCGCGCCATGGCGCGGCAGGCAGAAGCCGAGCGCGAGAAGCGCGCCAAGATCATCCACGCCAGCGGCGAGTTGCAGGCCTCGCAGGAACTCTCGCAGGCGGCCGCGATCATCGCCTCGGAACCAGCGACGATCACGCTGCGCTACCTGCAGACGCTCACCGAGATCGCCGCCGAGAAGAACTCGACGATCGTCTTCCCGCTGCCGATCGAGATGCTGAACCTGCTGGCGCCGCCGGCGCGCGAAGTGAAGTGACGTTCAGGGGGGAAGCCGACATCATACTCCCGCTCGTCGGGTTGCACGCAACCCCCATCACGGGTCCATGATGCGTGCGGTGCCTGGCCGCTCTCCCGCGCGCCGGTCACTGAAGGTCCAAGCTCGCACGGCCTGCTGCGCACCGCGCGCCTGCCTCCGTCGTTCGAGACGAGTCCGGGACACCGTTCCTCAGCGCCCCTCTCTCGCCACCTACGCGCCCGCACCCGCCGGTGGGCCCTACGTGTAGTCACGCCTACCGTTCGACCCTGTGCCCGTCAGCCCGCGCGGGATCCGTTCACGCGCAACCCCTCACACACGAGTGTTGCGTGCCGGGCGTCGTGCCCGGTGAAAGGACGTCGGCATGCCTGCCGCCACAGCCACCCGTTCGCTCGCGCCCAGCGAGCAGGACCAGGTCGATCGGGTCATCGCGAAGTATCGCGGCCGGCCCGGCGAACTGCTCGGCATCCTCGAGGAACTCCAGGAACAGCACCCGAACAAGTACCTGACCGAGGAGGTGCTGGCCTACGTGGCCGCGCGCACGGCGTTCTTCCGCGCGCAGGTCTACAGCGTCGCGACCTTCTACGCGCTGTTCAACCTCAAGCCGCAGGGTGACCACACCGTCTGCATCTGCCGCGGCACCGCGTGCCACACCCGCGGCTCGCGCGGCCTGCTCGAGCGCGTGAAGCTGCAGCTGGGCCTGCACGCGCACGACGACGCCGGCAGCGCCGACAAGGTGTCGAGCACCACCGCCGACCGCCGCTTCACGGTGCGCACCGTCGCGTGCTTCGGCCAGTGCGCGCTCGCCCCGGTCGTCGAGGTGGATCACCGCGTGCTCGGCCACGTGAACGAACGCGTCCTCGAACGCGAGGTCGAAGCGCTCCGCAAGGGAGGCCG
>JAEUQQ010000215.1 GCA_016789685.1 Acidobacteriota bacterium
GACGGGCAGCGCGGCGCGCTTCAACGGGCCGCAGGGGATCGCCGTCACGCCTGGGGGGATCGTCTTCGTTGCCGATACCGGGAATCACGTGATTCGCCGCGTCACCCCGGCGGGCGTGGTGACGACCGTGGCGGGGTCGACTGCCGGTACGGCCGATGGTGTCGGGACGGCCGCGCAGTTCAACAGCCCGAAGGGGCTCACGACCGATGGCGCCGGCACGGGATACGTCGCCGATTTCGGCAGTCACACCATCCGCCGCATCACGTTGAGCGGGCAGGTGAGCACGATCGGCGGCTTGCCGGGCACACCCGGTTCGGCCGACGGGTCCGGGAGTGCCGCACGGTTCAACTACCCCCTGGCCGTCGGCGCGAACCCGCAGGGCGAGGTGTTCGTCGCCGACTCCTACAACCATGCCGTCAGGCGCGGCGTGTCAGGCGCGACATCGGTGACGCTCACCGTCGTGGCGGCCGGCGCCGGTGCCGGCGCTATTGTCAGCGTGCCGGCGGGGATAGCCTGCGGCGTCGATTGTGCCGAGGCGTACGATCAGGGCGCTGCCGTCACGCTCACGGCGACAGCGAACGCCGGGTCGACCTTCGAGGGATGGAGCGGAGGTGGTTGCTCGGGTATCGGCATGTGCCTCACCAGCGTCACTGCCGCGTCAACCGTCACGGCAACGTTCGGCCTCGTGCCCGTGCCGCCGACCTACACCCGGTATCTCGCCGAAGGCGCCACGTCGTCGTTCCTCGACACGCGCATCGCCCTGTTGAACCCTGGGGCGATCGACACGACGGCGACGATCTCGTTCCTCGTGGCGGGTGCGGCGCCGGTTGTCACGCAGGTGCCCGTTCCCGCCGGGCGTCGCGTCACGGTCGACCCGAAGATGATCCCCGGCCTCGCGGCAGCGGAGTTCGCCACGAAGATCGAGGCCCTGCAGCCGCTCGTCGTCGATCGCACCGTGTCGTGGGATGTTGCCAGCGGCTACGGCGCGCACGCCGAGACGTCGATCGCCGAGCCGGCACTGACCTGGTATCTCGCCGAAGGTGCCACGCACAGTGGGTTCAACCTGTTCTACCTGCTGCAGAACCCGACCACGAGCGAGGCGCAGGTGCGCGTGCGCTACCTGCTGCCGAGTGGATCGCCGCTCGAGAAGACCTATGCGCTGGCGCCCAACTCGCGTACCAACATCTGGGTCAACGAAGAGACGTTCCCGAGCGTCGGCAAGGCCCTCGCGGCGACCGACGTCTCGGCCGCCTTCGACAGCGTGAACGGCACACCGTTCATCGTCGAACGGGCCCTCTACCTGGATCGGCCCGGGCAGACGTTTGCGGCCGGTCACGAGAGTGCCGGTGTCGTGGCGCCCGCGCCACAGTGGTTCCTCGCCGAGGGCGCGACCGGCGACTACTTCGACCTCTTCGTGTTGATTGCCAATCCCAACGGCACCGAGGTCGAGGTCGAGGCCACCTACCTGCTGCCCGATGGCACGACGATCGTGAAACCGTATGTCGTGCCCGCCAACAGCCGTTTCAACATCTGGGTCGATGGCGAGGATCCGCACCTGGCCGACACCGCCGTATCGACCACCGTGCGGGCGGTGCAGGGTGATCCAATCATTGTCGAGCGTGCCCTGTGGTGGCCGGGCGGTTTCGAGCAGTGGTACGAGGCGCACAACTCGCCCGGTGCGAGGGCGACCGGCGTGCGGTGGGCGCTCGCCGAGGGCGAGGTCGGGGGACCGCGCGACAGCGAGACCTACATCCTGCTGGCAAACACGTCGACATCGGCGGCCTCGGTGCGCGTGCGCGTGTTGTACGAGGATGGCACCAGCGGTGAGCGCACGTTTGCCGTGAATCCGAACAGCCGCTTCAACGTCGATGTGCGCACCGAGTTCCCGAGTGCCGTTGGACAGCGATTCGGGGCCCTGGTCGAGAGTCTCGGCGCCCTGCCGGCACAGATCGTCGTCGAGCGCGCGATGTACTGGAACGCCGGCGGCGTGTTCTGGGCCGCCGGCACCAACGCCCTCGCCACCCGACTGAAGTAAAGGGAGGGGGTCACGTCTTTCATTGCAGCATTTTTCAAGACCTGACCCCGCCCCGCCGCTCCGCTCCCCGACGTCAGGCCTGCACGCGCCAGACCCGGCAGCGGCCGTCATGGCCGGATCCGGCCGTCGACCGCGTAGTCGTCTCCAGAGGCCCCCAGCCTCACGCGACGAACGCGCGGTCGGCCAACGACCGGGGAGCCACACGTGAGCGCAGGGTCGAGTCGAATTCTCTTCTCCAGGCCGTTGTCGTACGCCGGGCTGCGCGTCGCGATGGCGCTGGCGGCCGTCGTGGCATCCGCGAGCGTCGCCTCGGCGCAGTCGTATGCGTTCAGCCGTCTCGCAGGCTCGTCCGGAGGGGCCGGGGCGAATGACGGCGCTCCCGCAGGTGCCCGCTTCTTCCGCCCTGCCGGCATCGCCATCGATGCCACCGGCACGATTTACCTTGCCGACACCGAGAATCACATCATCCGGAAGATCGCGCCGACAGGACAGGTCTCGACCCTGGCGGGGCTGGCAGGGACGCCCGGAACCGTCGATGGGACCGGGTCAGCCGCCCGGTTCTGGCGGCCCACCGGGATCGCCGTTGACCAGGCGGGCTACGTGTTCGTGGCCGACAGCTCGAACCACGCGATCCGGAGAATCACGCAAGCCGGCGCCGTCAGCACCTTCGCCGGGGCGCCCGGAAGCTCGGGAAGCAACGATGGCACCGGGCCGGTTGCGCGATTCAACATCCCGAACGGCCTTGCGATCGACGGTGCCGGCACGATCTACGTCGCCGACACCGGCAACAGCACGATTCGGACGATCACGTCCGCTGGCGTCGTCTCGACCTTCGCCGGACTCCCCGGCGTCACCGGCACGTCGGATGGCACCGGCGCAGGCGCGCGCTTCAACCAACCCGAAGGCGTCGAAGTGGATCCCACCACCGGGAGCGTCTACGTCGCCGACACGCGGAATCACACCATCCGCGCGATCACGCCGCTCGGTGCGGTGACGACGCTGGCGGGGCTGGCGGGAGCGTTCGGCGTGGCCGATGGCACGGGAGCAGTGGCGCGATTCCGCTTTCCGGGCGGGCTGTCGTTTGATGGCGCGGGCGTGCTCCATGTCGCCGACACGCTCAACTACAAGGTGCGACGAGTGACGCTGGCCGGGGTGGTGACCACGTTGGCAGGATCCTCCGGCACGCCGGGCACCATGAACGGCACGGGATCGGCCGCGGAGTTCTCGAGTCCCGAAGCCCTCGTCGTCGACCCCGCGAACGGCAGCGTGTACGTCGCCGACACCGACAACCACGTCGTGCGGAAGGTCACGTCACTGGGAGCGGCCTCGACGTTCGCGGGGACGGCGGCCGAAGAGGGCTTCGTCGACGCCGCCGGCACCGATGCGCGGTTCTACCGGCCACGAGGAGTGGCGATCGACGCAGCCACGGGGGATACCTTCGTCGCCGACGAGGTCAACCATGTGATCCGCAGGATCACGTCCGCCGGCATCGTGAGCACCCTCGCCGGTGAGCCAGGCGTGCAGGGAACCTCGGACGGCACCGGCGTCGGCGCACATTTCAAGTTCCCCAAGGGCCTCGCCATCGCGCCGTCGGGCCACCTCATCGTGGCCGATACGGGAAGCCACACGATTCGCAAGGTCACGCAGACGGGAGTGGTGACGACACTGGCTGGTTCGGCAGGTGCGGCGGGAACGGCAGACGGCCTGGGAAGTGCTGCGAGGTTCGATGGCCCGCAGGGCGTCGGCATCGACGCCTCTGGCGACATCTACGTCGCCGACTCAGGCAATCACACCATCCGCAAGGTGACGCCGGCCGGCCTGACGTCAACGCACGCTGGCCTTGCAGGCTCCCCAGGGTCGACAGATGGAGCCGGGAGTGGCGCACGCTTCAACGCGCCGTCTGGTGTGGCGGCGCGCCCGAACGGCACGCTCTTCGTCGCCGACCGTGGCAACTCCACCATCCGTCGCGTCTCGACCACGGCCGATGTCACCACGCTGGCCGGCATGCCCGGCGTGGCGGGTTCGACCGACGGCCTCGGCAGCACCGCGAGGTTCACCGCGCCAGAAGGCATCGCCGTTGACACCGTCGCGTCGATCTACGTTGCCGACACGGGAAGCGGACTCATCAGGATCGTGACGGCCGCCGGAGACGTGACGACGATCGGCGGCGGGGCGTATGCCTACGGTTCGGCCGATGGCGCCGGCTCCGCCGCACGCTTCGCCACGCCGTACGGCATTGCGGCCGACGCGACCGGACGCATCGTCGTCGCCGACAGCTACAATCACGCGGTTCGCACGGGCACGTCCTCTTCACCGACGGCGACGTTGACCTCGGCCCTTGCCGGCAACGGCCTCGGGACGGTGAAGGGCACGCCGGCCGGGCTCCTGTGTGGGACCGACTGCCTCGAGACGTTCGCCTCAGGTCAGGTCGTGACACTCGATGCCTTCGCGAGTCCAGGCTCCGCGTTCACCGGCTGGAGCGGCGGTGGCTGTACTGGCGTCGGCGAATGCGTGACCACGCTGGCCGCGAGCGCGACGGTGACGGCGACGTTCTCGTCGTCGGTGATGCTGACGGTGTCGAAGGCGGGTTCCGGATCCGGGACCGTCAGCACGGCCAAGGTCGCCATATCGTGCGGGAGCGACTGCACCGAGTCGTTCCCGGTGGGCACGGTCGTGGCCCTGACGGCGACAGCCAGCGTGGGCTCGACATTTGCCGGTTGGTCAGGCGGAGGGTGCTCGGGCACGGGATCCTGTGTCGTCACGATGACCGGCGTGACGTCGGTGGTTGCGACCTTCGAGGCGTTGCCGCCGGCGACGCTGGCCGTTGCCAGGTCGGGCACGGGCAGCGGTACCGTGACGAGCAACCCTGCGGGCATCTCGTGTGGCAGTGACTGCACAGAGACCTACGCCAACGGGACGGTCGTGACGCTGGCGGTGCAACCCGCGCCAGGTTCGTACTTCGTCGGCTGGTCTGGTGCGTGCGGTGGATCGGGCGGATGCGTCGTGACGATGTCGGTCGCGCGGACGGTGACCGCGGCCTTCAACACCAATCCGCCGCCCACCGAGGCCGAACTGAACCTGCTTCTTGCCGGTAACGGCATCGGGACGGTCACTAGCGCACCGCTGGGCATCGCCTGCCCGGATGCCTGCATGCAGGAGTTCCCCGTGGGCATCGCCGTGACACTGGGTGCGGTCGCAGGCACTGGCTCAACCTTCGAGGGCTGGAGCGGAGGCGGGTGTTCAGGCACCGGCCCGTGCACCGTCGTGCTGAGCACGTCTACGAGTGTGACCGCGACGTTCGTCGTCGACGTCCCCACCGCCGCGACGCAGACCGTCTACCTCGCCGAGGGGGCGACGTCGACCTTCCTCGACACGCGGATCGCGCTGTTCAACATCGACTCGGCCGACACCGTCGCCACGCTCACCTTCCAGCCCACCGGGGGATCGCCGATCGCCGTTGACGTGCCCGTGCCCGCGGGGCGCCGGGTCACCTTCGACCCGAAGACGGTGCCTGGTCTCGCGCATGCGGAGTTCGCGACGAAAGTGGAGTCGTCGACGCTGGTCGTCGTGGATCGCACGATGTCGTGGGATGTCGCGAGCGGCTATGGCGCGCATGCCGAGACGGCGGTGGATGCGCCTGCGCTCACCTGGTATCTCGCCGAAGGCGCGACGCACAGCGGGTTCAACCTGTTCTACCTGCTCCAGAACCCCAATGTCCTCGCCACGCGCGTGCGCGTGCGGTTCTTCACGCCGGCCGGTGCGCCGCTCGAGAAGGAGTACACGCTGCCTCCGGCGTCGCGCACCAACATCTGGGTGAACGTCGAGGACTTCGCCGGCCTCGGCGCCGCCCTGGCCTCGACCGACGTGTCGGCATCGTTCGAGTGCCTCGACGATCGCCCGATCATCGTCGAGCGCGCGTTGTATCTCGACCGCCCCGGCCAGCCGTTTGCGGCCGGACACGAGAGTGCCGGCGTCACCGCGCCCTCTGGCGAGTGGCTGCTGGCCGAGGGTGCGACCGGCGACTACTTCGACCTGTTCGTGCTGGTCGCCAACACCACGAGCACCGATGCTGCCGTCGAGGCGAGTTTCCTCCTGCCGAGTGGCACCGTCGTCACCAAGTCGTACACCGTGAAGGCGAACAGCCGGTTCAGCATCTGGGTCGATCAGCAGGATCCGCAACTCGCCGACACGGCCGTCTCGACCTTCGTGCGTTCGACCAACGGTGTGCCGATCATCGTGGAGCGTGCGCTGTGGTGGCCGGGCGGATTCGACCAGTGGTACGAGGCGCACAATTCACCGGGCGCGACGGTGTCTGGGGTGGTGTGGGCGATGGCCGAAGGCGAGGTGGGGGGCGCGCGCGACATCGACACGTTCATCCTGCTCGCCAACACGTCGTCGCAGCCGACCGACGTCGTCGTGTCGCTGGCGTTCGAAGACGGCACGTCGGCGGCGCGGACGTTCACGGTCAGTGCCAGCAGTCGCTTCAACGTGGACGTCCGCACCGAGTTCCCCACGGCGACCGGCAGGCGTTTTGGCGCCGTCGTCGAGAGTCTCGGCGCGCCCATCGTCGTCGAGCGGGCGATGTACTGGGATGCGAACGGCCAGACCTGGGCGGCCGGCACCAACGCCCTGGCGCGGCTGATCCGCCAGACGCCGGCCCCGCGCTGAGAGGTGGGGTCACATCTTTCTTCATCAGTTTTTGCATGCTCTGACCCCGCGCGGGCGGTGCCAGAGCGTGCAAAATGCGATGAAGAAAGATGTGACCCCTTCGTGCCCTACTGTCCGGCCTGCGTCGCCGGCGCGGGGGCGGCGGCTGCTGCCGGCATGTCGTTCCAGTGCAGGAGGGTGTTGAACAGCATCCCGAACTCGCCGTGGTTCTGCCAGCGATAGCACGGGTTGCCGGCGAACATCACGATGCGGCCCTTGCCCGTCGGGACGTCGACGATGGCGGGACGGTTGCGGATCTCGTTCGCGCCCTTCATCAGGCCGCTCAGCACCGAGGCGTCGCCGCCCGGATACCGCATCAGCACCTGGCTGCTGCTGGCCGCCGGCACCTGGAGCAGCGGGCCGTTGCCATACCGCACGCTGATCTTCTTCGACGTGTACCCGTAGAAGATCGGGTGCGACGTGTTCACGATCTCGGCTTCGATGATCGGACCCGGGGCGTAGAACTGCGGGGTCGGGCGCGCGGCGTTGATCGTGCGCGTGAGGCCGAACTCGGCCGGCATGAAGCTCGCCGTCGCCAGCGTCACGAGCACCCCGCCGTCGTTCACGAACTTCTGGAACTCGACGACGCCCTCGAGCCCCATGCCGCCGGTGATGTCGTCCGACTCCCCGTACATCCCCAGCGTCGGGTACCGCGGGTCCTTCTTGTAGGCGATGGGCTTGCCCTTCGACTCGACGTCGTAGACCAGGCCCTTGCCGCTGCGCCCCTGGTTGGGAATCACGATCACGTCGTAGTTCGCCCGCAGGTTGCCCTTGCGCACCCGCTCCTTGTAGATCAGGTCGAACGGCGTCTCGAACTGGTCGAACGCATGGCGGACCCAGCCGACTTCCTGCGTGTTGCCCCAGGTCGAGTAGATGGCCACGCGCGGCACGTCGACGTCGTGCATCGCGACCGTTGGCATCGCGTCGACGCCGACCGCGTCGAGCCCGAGCGTCTCGATGGCCTTCGTCAGCGCTGGCGTGCCGTCTGTCGCCACCTTGGCCGGCGGCTTCGCGGGCTGCGTCGCCGCGATGATGAACGAGCCCGCGGGCATCTCGCGATCGCCCACCGTGAACGCTGCCTCGTTGGCCTTCACGCCGAAGTCCCTGAGCCGGTAGCGGAGCGTGATCATCGCGTTCGAGCCCGTGTTCGGGATCACGTACGCCGTGACCGTCGTCCCGGCGGCGGCAGGCGCCACCGTGCCCG
>JAEUQQ010000257.1 GCA_016789685.1 Acidobacteriota bacterium
GCGGGGCCGGAGCACCGACGCCAGGAACCACCGACGACGCGTCCCAGCGCCCGGCAAGGTCGATGGCGAACCCGAGATCGCCGGCCGTCAGCGGCACCGCGAGCGCCACGTGCACGAACCCGCTCGTCGAGATGCCCTCGAGGCGAATGTCGTCGGGAAGCCCGGACGAGGTCCAGCGCTCGGCAAACGGCGTGTGCAGCCAGATGGGCTGCGCGACGCTGCCCTCGGATCGCACCGCGGCGCGCCGCACCCGCGTGGCGTCTGCGACGCCGAGCGCCGTCAGCGTCACCGCGACGTCGACCTCGGCACTGCGGCGATCGGCGACGCGGCGCATGCACGAGACCGACACATCGCCGATCGACATGACGTCGCGCGTCGTGTCACCCGGCTGCATCGAGAACGCCACCAGCCACGACGGCGTTGCCGCCACGTGCCCGGGAACGCGCCACGACGACACGAAGCGACCGCCGGGCGCGGCGGTGCGCTGCTCGTCGAGTACTTCGCCTGAAGGCAGGCGCCACTGTGCATCGATGCGATCGGGGCGCCAGCGCCACGACACGCGTTCGAGCGGCACGGCGCGCCCCGCTACATCCACGACGGCCACGGCGAACAACGGCGCGACGGCGTGGTAGTACACGTGGGCCTCGTCCCAGAACCCGGGCACGTGCAGCCAGGCCGGGAAAGGCGGCGCCCAGATCACGCCATCGCCGGCCGAGAGGTACCACTTGTCGGGGCGGGCGAGCGCATCCAGGCGCTGGGAAGTGGTGGCGCGCGGGAGCTGAGTCATCGGGACGACGGCGCGAGTATACCCTCCGTCCCGCGCGGCACTGCGGCCTCGCTACCAGCGGAATTCGGTCTCGGCGGCCTGCGCCACGAGACGTGCGTGCAGGGGGCGCGCGATCGCCTCGTCGAGGTAGGGGATGTCGATACGCCGCACCGCTGAGGCGCCCGCGGTGTCGACGCGCAGGCTGGCCATGCCGGCACGCCGATCGAACGGCGACGCGTGCACCGCGGCGGCCTGCACCTTGGTCACACGTGCCACGGTCACACGGCGCCAGAGCCATCCACTGCGGAAGGCCACGACCTCGTCATCGGCATACCACCCGAGGTGCGCGACCTGCCGCTTCGTCGCGAGCACCGCCCAGCCGATCGTCACGGGCAACGTCGCGAAGGTCCACCAGCCGAGGAGTGGCACCAGGAGCCCGCTGAACACGGCAACGCCGGCCAGCGCAGGCTTCACGGCGCGCGCGAAGGCGCGCGGGTGCACAGCCTCCCATGCCAGGGTCTCGAGATCACCCACGGGAATCACGTGACGCAGGAAGGCGGTCACCTTCTCGCTGGCGATGAGCGGCGCCAGCCACTGCCGGTCACTGCCCTCGTCGCCCTGCAGGTCACTGCCAGCCGTCTCGACGCGCACCGACGTGCGCCCCATCCAGCGATGGAGCACGCCGTCGCGGACGGTGACGGTCTGCACGTGGTGCAGTGGAATCGTGGCGGTGACCCGCGTGAAGAGGCCGAACCGTGTGCGCAGGTCGTCGCCGCTGCGCGTCACCGTGAAGGCGTGCAGCCGGATCGCGGCCCACACCATCGACGCGAACCTGACGAAGAGGAGGATCGCCAGCAGGCCACCGAGGGCGATGAGCAACAGCTCGAAGGGAAACGCCGCCTGCCCGAAGGTCGCCGCCTGCACGCGTCCGATCGCCGAGCGGCCGTAGCGGCCAGCGCCAGGCACATGATCCCAGAAGCCTTCGAGCAGCCCCATCTCCCACAGCGCGCCGTAAGCCGCGCCGATCAGCACCATGCCGCGGCTCTCGATGAACCCGTACAGCATCAGGTCGCGCGGCGACAGCCTCAGGAGCGTCTCGGCCTCGTCGCCCGTCGCGGCCGCCGGCACCGCGCCACCACCGTCGTCGGCCGCTGGCGCGCCGGCCGCGGCCGGCACGGCGCGTCCCGCGAACACGCGCCGCCGCATCTCGTGGAACGCCGACATCGGCAGCACGCGAATCGACGCCTCGGCCTCGCTGCCGCCGCCGGTTTCGATCCGCACCTCGACGACCTGCAGGGCGCGGTGCACCAGATTCTGCACCGCGTCGAGATTCTGGATGCGCGCATACGGCACATGCCGCTCGGAGCGGAAGAACAGCCCCTGCGAGATCACCAGCTCGTGCTCGTCGTAGCGCAGGCGGAACGAGAGGTAGCGCGTCAAAGACATCACCATCGCGGGGATGATGAGCAGGAGCATCCAGGCGCTCCACCCCGGCACGCCGGGGATGGGGCCCTCGTTCGCGCGCCCGCGCGACGATGTGAAGAGCAGCAGGACGCCCGGAAGGGCGAAGTTCCTGAGCTGGCGCCCGAGATCGAAGAGGATCGCGGCCGGGTGGAGCCGCTGTTCAGACGGCATCTGGCGTGGCCCGCGGGAGCAGGTACGTCCGGATGCGCAGCGCGTCGCCGTGCTCGAGCCCGTGCAGTTCCACGCGTGCGTAGTCGGTCCCGGCCGTGAAGATGACGAGTGTGCCGAGGCCGAACCGGCGATCGATCGGCCCCTGCGTCACATCGGTGTGCTGCACGCGCGAACGCGGTACGTTGACCACCTCGCGCCAGTAGACCCCGCGCCGGATTTCGATGCCCTGGTCGTCGACCCGGTACCGCGTGTGCGCGTACGTACGCGTCGGCCAGTGGTAGCCATGCCAGGCCACCAGTCCCACGAACGCGACCCACGCCACCTCGATGGCCACGCGCATCCACAACGCAAGATCGTCGGCCACCGCCTGCACGATGATCGTGACGACGAGCGTGGCGCCGGCCACGATGGCCGTGGCGATCAGGCCCACGGCGCGATCGAGCAGGATCACGCGCGGATCGAGGGCGCGCAGTGCGGGATCTGCCGGCGGCGGCGTCGCGGTCCCGGCTCCGTCGGCGGCGAGAAGCCCGTTCATGCCCTGACCAGCGTGGCCCCCCACGTCATGCCCGCCCCGAAGGCCACCATCAGCACGAGGTCACCGGGGACGATCCGCCCGGTACGCACCGCTTCGTCCCACAGCAGCGGGATCGTCGCAGCCGTCGTGTTGCCGTACTTGTGGATGTTGTGGATCACCTTCTCGTCGGGCAACTCGAGCATCTTCTGGACGTACTCGTTGATGCGCTTGTTGGCCTGGTGCATGAGCACCATCTTGACGTCGCCGACGGTGAGGTGGTTGCGCGTGAGCAGCTCGACGGCGACTTCGGCCATGCGCGTCGTCGCCATCTTGAACACGTAGCGACCGTCCATGAACGGCACGTACTGGTGTTTCTCGACCTGCTCGGCGCTCACGTACGGCCGGTGCTTGAAGCCGATCCCGGGCACGCAGAGCTTCGTGGCATCGGCACCGTCGGCGCGCAGGATGTGGTCGATGACGCCACGCCCGCCCTCGTCGCCTGCCTTCACGACCACGGCCGATGCGGCATCGCCGAAGAGCACCGAGAGGTGGCGCGACTCCGAGTTGACCTCCCACTCGCCATCGGCGAGCGGCGCGTCGACGTCACCGGCGAGGCGCCGGTAGCTGCCCTCGCGCCATGGCATGAAGCCCGAGTGCACGTCGGCGCCGACGAGCAGCGCGGTGCGCGCCATGCCCGTGCGGAGGTACGCATCCACGAGCCCCAGCCCATAGATGAAGCCACTGCATTGCTGCCGGATGTCGAAGCAGGGCACCGCGGGGATGCCGAGCCGCGTCTGGATGATGCCGCCGTTGCCCGGGAAGAAGTGATCCGGCGTCATCGTCGCCGAGACCACGAGGTCGACCTCTGACGGCGCGACCCCCGCGTGCTCGAGCGCCTTCTGCCCAGCCGCGACCGCGAGGTCACTGGTCTTCTGGCCCGCGTCGATGTAATACCGCGTCTCGACGCCCGAGCGCTCGCGAATCCAGGCGTCGGTCGTGTCCATGATGCGCGACAGCGCTTCGTTCGTGACGCAGTTCCTGGCGATTTCGCTGCCGCTGCCGGCAATGACCGCTCGCATGATCCACACGCTCCCGGGGGTCGCGCGGCGGGAGGATCTCCGCGCCCGCGCATTCTAGCCCGAACGGTGTGCCGCGTCGCGGCATCGAGGAGGCCTCTCCGGGCCCGCGCACGGTGTACGCGCCGGCTAGCGGCGGCGCGCGCGCGACAGAGACTCGTCCAGTGCCGGCAGGAGGTCACTCTGCCCGAGGGCATCCTCCAAGAGCCGCAACGTGTCGCGTACGTAGTCGAGGTCGAGAGTGTCAGTGCGGGTAGCGACGATTGCGGTGACGTCGTCGAGGTCCTTCGGCCGGCCCGCCAGCAACTTCATCACCCACCAGCGCCTCGGCCGACATCCCCACCGGCATGTGGACCGTCACATCGACATCGGCCGCGAGTCTCGCCACACCATGGAGAATCGCGGCGCGGGCCCCGAACAGGTACCACGGCACACCGACGCGCTCGAGCGCCCCTGCCAGGTCAGCGAGCAGGAGGGCGACGGGTGAAGGCATGCGCAGCCAGGGCCATCAGGGCGCACACGCGAACGTGGTGCGCGAAATCGTCGTGGCGTTGGTCGGGGGTCGGATAGCCGGGTTGCGCACGCTGCACGTCAACGAGGAGGGCGTTGGCCGCATCCCAGGCGGGCTGCCCCCCCCCCGCGGCGCGGACCGCGAGGCCCCCTAAGCGCCGTTTGTCCTCGCCCCCGCCAGCCCCGCCCCGCGGGGGAACCCGCGGGTGGTCTAGCCCAACACCCCGCGATTCTAATCGCC
>JAEUQQ010000290.1 GCA_016789685.1 Acidobacteriota bacterium
GCCCCCGGAGGCACGCGAGGCGTTCCGGTTCCTCAACGTCTCGTCCGACGATGTCTACGGCACGCTCTGCGACACGGGGATTTTTTCAGAAGAGACACCCTACGCGCCGAACTCGCAGTACTCGGCGAGCAAGGCCGGGGCCGATCACCTCGTGCGCGCGTACCACCACACGTTCGGGCTGCCCGTGCTCATCACGAACTGCTCGAACAACTACGGCCCGTACCAGTTTCCCGAGAAACTCATCCCGCTGATGCTGCTCAATGCGCTCGAGGGCAAGCCGCTGCCGATCTACGGCGACGGGCGCAACGTGCGCGACTGGCTCTTCGTCGAGGACCACTGCGAGGGCATCCTGGCCGTGCTCGATCGCGGGCGGCTCGGCGAGAAGTACAACATCGGCGGCGGCAACGAGCGCGAGAACCTCCAGATCGTCGACCGGCTGTGCGAGGCCCTCGAGCGGCAGGTGCCCGCAGCCGACAACCGCCACCTGCTGGCACGCGGGATCACGGCGTACGCGGCGCTCAAGACCTTTGTCGCCGATCGGCCGGGTCATGATCGCCGGTATGCCATCGACGCGTCGAAGATCAGGCGTGAGCTGGGCTGGTCGCCCGCGCATGCGTTCGAGGCCGGGCTCGAGCAGACGGTCGCGTGGTACCTGGCCAATCCCGACTGGTGCGCCGCCGTCTCGACCAGCTACCGCCGCGAGCGGCTCGGCGCCACGCGCTGACCCCGCGCCGCGCCAGCCGCGCCCTGCCGGGCGGTGGGCGGTTTCGCTCACGCCCGGCACGGTCGAGCCGATTCCTGAATCGATGACGCCGCCCGGCACATTGCGTGGGCGAGCCTGCGCGCTCGCCGCTGCCGCACTGGTGGTGTGCCTGGTCGCACCGGCGGAGGCCCTCGACCCCACGCGCACCCTGACCCAGTACGCCATCGACCACTGGACGACCGAGCAGGGCCTGCCGAAGAACGCCGTCCACGCGATCGCCCAGACGCCTGATGGATACCTCTGGGTGGGCACCGAGGGCGGCCTCGTGCGGTTCGACGGCGTGCGGTTCGTGCCGTTCCGGCACGCCGACGCGCCCGCGCTCGAGGGGGTCAACGTCACCGCCCTGCTCGTGACCCGCGACGGCGCCCTGTGGATCGCCACCGACGGCGGTCTCGTCGCGCGATACCTCAACGGCGGTATTCAGCTGTATCACCCGCCGGCCGGCACGACACTCTCGACCATCCGCGGCCTCATCCAGGACCGCGAGAACGCCATCTGGGTCGGAGCCTGGGAAGGCGTCTACGTGGTCGGGCGCGAGGGGCTGGAGCCAGTGGCCGGTGCCGGCGAAGGCATCTATCGCTTCGCGATCGACGAGGCAGGCCAGCTGTGGGCGGCCTCGCGTGGCGGGCTCCGGCGTGTCGGTCGCGACGCCACGACCACCATCCGCCGCGCAGACGGCTTGCCCGGCAACATCGTGCACGGCGTCTGGCCGGCTCGCGGCGGCGGTGTCTGGCTCACCTCGGTCGGTCACGTGGTGCGCTACCGCGACGGCGTCGAGGCGATCAGCCAATCGCCGGCGCCCGTGCCAGGCGCCCTCCTGCGAACGGTGCTGGTCGACAGGCACGGCACCGTCTGGGTGGGTGGATGGGGCGGCCTCGCCCGCCTGGTCGACGGCGTCTTCGATGCGATGCCCGCGCGCGAGGGGCTGATCAACCAGGCGGTCGTGTCGATGTTCGAAGACCGCGAGGGCAGCCTCTGGATCGGCACGCGTGGCGGTGGCCTGGCGAGGGTGCGCGACTCGCTCGTGGTCACGCACAGCAGCCCTGAGGGCCTCAGCCGCCCCGACACCCAGGGCGTGCTGGCCGACCGGCAGGGGCGCGTCTGGGTGGGCGTGTCTGACGCAGGCGTCGATGTGTTCGAGGGCGGCCGATGGCGACACGTCGATGAGACGCCGCTGCTGCGCGACACGCAGTTGCTCGCCGTCGCGCAGGACTCCGCTGACGCGATCTGGTTCGGCACGGAAGACGGCCTCGTCTCGTTGCGCGACGGCACCTATCGCCGGCACGCCTTGCCAGGGCTGGCACCGGATGTCGTCATCGGATCCGCGATGGCCGCCAGGAACGGCG